>JAFGFP010000097.1 GCA_016931015.1 Dehalococcoidales bacterium | reverse complement strand
CGGCTGCTTCTTTAATACCCCACCTTTACCGCAGCACCGGGCCGTAAGCCGGGGGTCGTCGGCGAGCACCGTACCCACCCCGACCATAACGGCATCGGCGATGTAGCGCAGGTTGTGCACCCGCTTCCGGGATAGCTCTCCGCTAATCCATCGGGAATCGCCGCTTCTGGTGGCAATCTTCCCGTCCAGGCTCATGGCAAACTTTACGGTAACGAAGGGCACGCCCTCGGTAATAAACTTGGCATAGGCCTCGTTAAGCTGACTGGCCTCGGCCTGGCACTCGCCCACCACCACCCGGATGCCCGCCCGCTCCAGCTCGTCTTTACCCTTTCCCGACACCTGAGGGTTAACATCGAGGTTGGCGAGGTGAACCTCGGCAATGCCCGCCCCGATAATCGCCCGGGTGCAGGGTGGGGTGCGCCCCTGATGACAGCACGGCTCCAGGGTAACGTACATTACCCCACCATGAGCCCGCTCGCCGGCCTGCTTCAGGGCGACTTTCTCAGCATGGTCTAGACCGGGGGGCCGGGTATATCCCTGCCCCACCACCTCGCCGTCTCTAACGACTACCGCACCGACCGCCGGATTAGGACTGACCTGCCCCAAAGCCAACCGGGCCAGAGAGAGTGCCTGCGCCATATAGTCCATGCTATCGCCATTCTAGCACCTGGCCTGAAAAAAGTGCAAACCTGGGAGCCCGGCCGCTAAGGCAAACCGTCGGCTAGCAGAATAAGGAGAGATAGGCTATAATTGACTTGACCCAGCTAAGGAAGAGGTAGTATAAGTAGAGCAGATGAATTCCCAGCTCCGTCAGGTTTTAGCCATCGTCCTCATCGCTATCGGTGTCTTTTTCCTGTCCCGCGCCACGGTGCAAAGCTCCGTGGTGCTCGGCAGCAGCATGGAGCCCAGCTTCGAGGATGGACAGCGCTTGATGGTCAATAAAGCCGTCTACCACTTCCGCGACCCGCAGCGGGGCGAGGTGATTATCTTCCAGCCGCCGAGCGAAAGCCGCCACGACTTCATCAAGCGCCTCATCGCCCTGCCCGGCGACACCATCGAAATAAAAGAGGGCACCGTCTACCTCAACGGCCAGACAATAGACGAACCCTACATTAAAGAATACCCCACGTATACCATGGAAATGAAGGAAATCCCCGAGGGGGAGTACTTCGTCCTCGGGGACAACCGTAACCACAGTAACGACTCCCACAGCTGGGGGACGGTACCCCGGGAGAACATCATCGGTAAGGTCTGGTTGTCAATCTGGCCGCCGGGAACTATACCCAGCTATGCGCTGCTGGATTAGACGATTGGAAGGAGCCAGCCCCGACCCGGCTGTTTAAGTCTGGATGATGAAGAAGCTGTTAAAACTCGTGGTACCCTTCCTGGCGCTCGGTGTCTGGGGGCTGGGCCTGAGCTCCCCCGCCCTGGCCGCCGGCCCGGAGGACTACGTCTGCACCGTCTACTTTACCGGTATCGGCTGTAACCACTGCGAGATGACCAGCCCGCTCATAACCAGTGAGCTACCCGGGGAATACCCCGGGCTGGTCGTTATCGAATACGAGATTTACGGCGAGCCAGAGAACGCCGCGGTATTCAGCGACTACGTGACTACCTACGATACCGGCTACGGCATCCCCCTGATGATTTTCGGACAGGAGCAGCTACTTCCCGGCTATCACCAGATCATGGGCCAGATTCGGGAAACGCTCGACGAGATGGAGACTAACGAGTGTCCCCTGATTGACGGTAGCTCCCAGAGCTTCAGCGACCTCGACCTGGTTTCCCTGCCCGGCTACCCCCTAATCTGGCACCAGGACAGGGTCTTAATCAAGAACGGCCCCGAGGGGGACAGCGAGCTACTCAAGAGCCTGCTCACCAGCGATAACCCGGACGACATTCTTCAGGATGCTGAGTCTGAAACCATCGATCCGGAAGTGATTGCTATCCCCGGCGGAGAGGTCAGCTTCGAGCACGGCGTTACCATCGGCGACTGGACATTCCAATGGAACGGCGAGGATATCACCCCGACGGAGCCGGTCACCCCGGTAGAGCCGACCGAACCGACGGAGCCAACCACGCCGACCGAGCCGACTACTCCAACAGAACCAACCACTCCGACCGAGCCGACTACTCCGACCGAGCCAACCACGCCGACCGAGCCGACTACTCCAACCGAGCCAACCCTGCCCAAGCTCACCATGCCCAAGATTCTGTCGCTGGCCGCCGCCGACGCGGTAAACCCCTGCGCCTTCGCCGTGTTACTGCTCATGCTGGTCTCCATCACCACCTACAACCCGGGCAACCGGCGCAGCATACTATTCGCCGGGATAGCCTTCATCGGGGCGGTGCTGGCCATGTATTTCGTCTACGGCCTGCTTTTGGTAAGGTTCTATCAGGAAATCCAGCAGCTAAAGGGGGTCGGCAACTGGATTTACCTCGGAGTGTCGATAGCCGCCATCGTCTTCGGGACCCTGAACATCAGAGACTTCATAAGATACAAACCGGGAGGCATCGGCACCGAGATGCCCCTTTTCATGCGGCCCAGGGTCAAGAAGATAATGAATAACATAACCTCGACCAAGGGCGCCTTCGTCACCGGCTTGATTGTAACCTTCTTCCTCCTGCCCTGTACCATCGGGCCGTATGTTATCGCCTCCCAGATTATCGCCAGCGTGCCCCTGTCTCAAGGCGCGCCCCTGCTGCTCATCTACAATCTGATCTTCATCATTCCCCTGATAATCATCGTCGCCGGGGTCTTTCTGGGAACCAGCCGCATCCAGGACTTCTACCTGTGGAAGGAAAGAAACATCAGCAAGATGCACCTCGTCGCCGGCTGTATCCTGGTCGGGATTGGGATATTCATGCTCCTGGAGAGCCTGGGGTTAGCCGTCTTTCTGGGGGCCTAGCTCCTGCCAAACTCCCGCTCGAGCTGCTCTCTAGTTAAGCGAATCAGGGTGGGGCGGCCGTGGGGACAGGTATTGGGGAGAGACACCTGCTCCAGCTGGCGCACCATCTCCCGCATCTCGTCGTCGGTGAGCACCTGCCCGGCCCTGACCGCGCTGTGGCAGGCAAGCAACGCCACCATCTTCTCCTCCCAGCCTTGGCCGCTGCCGGCATCCAGTATTTCCCGTATCACCCCCAGCCAGTCGCCACCCGCCAGCGAGGCCGGCACCGAGCGCACCAGGAAGGTCCTCTCCCCGAAGGGCTCGATACTAAAACCGAACTCGCCCAGCTTCTCAAGGTGACTCTCCAGGGCTTCGGCCTGGTGGGGGGTTACCTCGAAGGGAGTCGCTTCCAGCAGCGTCTGAACCTCGACCTCGCGGCGCGCCCGCTTTTCCATAATCTGCTCGAAGAGGATGCGCTCGTGGGCGGCGTGCTGGTCGATAAGATAGAGCCCGTCAGGCCCCTCGGCGATGATATAGCTACTAAGAAGCTGGCCCACCACCCGCAGCACCGGGAGCGTCAGGGCCGGGGTCGGAGAGACTTCGGGCGACGGCGGCGGGGCTACCCTACCCCCACCAACTGCCTGCGGCCACAGAATCGGCGGCGGGGCTGCGAAACTCGTAGGTGCCGGCCGGCCGGCTACCTCGCTGATGCGGGGCACCGGGGCCATCTCGACCAGGGTCTGCCGCACCGCCCGCTGCACGGCGCCGAAAACGGCCGCTTCGCCGCGGAACCTGACCTCGGTCTTGGTGGGATGGACGTTGGCATCCACCTCACGCGGCGGTAGCCCCAGGTTAATAACGGCCACCGGGTGCTTCCCCGTCATGAGAAGCCCGTGATAGGCCTCTTCCACCGCCCAGGCTAGGGCACGGTGCCTTACCCAGCGGCGGTTAACGAATATGCTTATGTAATCACGGCTGGCGCGACTTATCTTGGGCGAGCCGACCAGGCCGCTTACCGTAAGCGCCGAACCCCCACCCCCACTATCCCAACCCGGAGCCTTAATCTCCAGCATGCTCTGGGCGACCTCAAGCCCGTAGACCTCGGCCACGCTGTCCGCAAGCTGGCTACTGCCCGGCGTGCGCAGGGTAGTCCGGCCGTCCAGGGACAGGCTGAAGCGAACCTCGGGGAAGGCCAGGGCGTAGCGGCTCACGATATTAGCGATGTGGCTGGCCTCGGTGGCCGCCGACTTAAGAAACTTGAGCCGGGCCGGCACCTGACGAAAGAGACCGCTAACGGCTATCGTCGTCCCCGGAGAGCGCCCCCGGCGGCCCCGCCCGGTAATCTCGCCGCCCTTGAGGGCCAGGTAAGTCCCGGTGGCCTCCCCGGCGGCGCAGGTGGTAAGCTCTACCTCAGCCACGGCGGCGATACTGGCCAGTGCCTCGCCGCGAAAGCCGAGACTTAAAATGGACTCTAAATCGTCGAGGTTGGTTATCTTGCTGGTGGCATGTCGCCCGAAGGCAAGCTCCGCCTCATCGGCGGGAATCCCCGAGCCGTTATCAACCACCCGAATCAGGCTTACCCCACCCCCCTTGACCTCGACCGAAATCTGAGTGGCCCCGGCATCCAGCGAGTTCTCCACCAGCTCCTTAACCACCGAGGCCGGTCTCTCCACCACCTCGCCGGCGGCAATCTGGGAGATAACCTTGGGTTCTAAGACTTTAATGGGCAAGGTATTACTCTACTTTCTCCAGCCGGGCGAAGCTGAGGAGCAGCCTCTTTACCCCGGCCCCTTCGAAGGCGACCACCGCTTCGTAGTCACCGTCCACGGCCCGGGAGCTTACCACCACCCCCTCGCCGAAGACGGCGTGGCGGACACGGCTACCCGCCTTGACCTCCGGCAGGACCACGCCCTCATGAGGCGGCGGGCTGAATGCCGGGGAGCGGTTCCAGGAATAGACCGCCGAGGCTACTTTTTTATCCTCTCCCGCCCAGAGGCTACTGCCCGAAACCAGGTGGCGCGGGATGTCGTCTAAGAAACGGGACGGCTGGCTCACGTTGCTGCTGCCCCGGAAATTACGGCGGAAGGCGTGCACCAGATACACCCGCCTCTTGGCCCGGGTGATACCGACGTAACACAGCCGCCGTTCTTCCTCCATCTGGCCCGGGTCGTCGAACGACCTGATATGGGGCAGGATACCCTCCTCGACGCCGACGATAAAGACCACCGGAAACTCGAGTCCCTTGGCCTGGTGCAGGGTAATCAGGGTGGCCGCATCCACCGTCTCATCAAGCCCGTCGACATCGGAGACCAGGGTCACCCCCTCCAGGAAGGCGGTCAGGCCCTCAGGGGGCGGTAAATCGCGGTACTGCTGGGCTACGGTGCGTAGCTCCAGGATGTTATCCCAGCGCTCCTCGCCGTCCGGCTGGGCGAGGAGATACTCCTGATAGCCGGTACGCTTCACCACCAGGTCGAGTAGCTCGACCGCGCCGACTTCCCGGCTGCGGGCGATAAGCTCCTCCATTACCTCGGTAAAGGCGAGTAAGGCCCGGGTGGCCTGGGGGGTGAAGGGGGGCTCCTCGCTGTCTTTTAGCCCGTCCAGGCGGCGCAGCGCCTCATACTGGGACACTCCCAACGAACGCGCCAGGCTGGAGAGCTTGGCCAGGGTCTGCTTACCGACGCCCCGC
Organism: Dehalococcoidales bacterium; assembly: GCA_016931015.1. Taxonomy (GTDB): domain Bacteria; phylum Chloroflexota; class Dehalococcoidia; order Dehalococcoidales; family UBA5760; genus UBA5760. The sequence continues at coordinate 170 of JAFGFP010000097.1, read as the reverse complement.
CCGGGTACATTGATAATACGCAGCAGGCTGACGCTGTCATCCGGGTTCTGGATAAGGCGAAGATAGGCGATAATGTCCTTAACCTCGCGGCGCTCGTAGAAGCGGGTGCCGGCGACCAGCTTGTAGGCGGTGCCGAAGCGGACAAAGGCTTCCTCCAGGGCCCGCGACTG
>JAFGFP010000096.1 GCA_016931015.1 Dehalococcoidales bacterium | reverse complement strand
TGGGCGGCGACGGTACCATCCTGCGCGCGGCTCAGGTGGCGGCGGCCCGCTCCATCCCGATTACCGGGATAAACCTGGGCCGGCTGGGTTTCATGACCGAGCTCAGCGTCGGTGAGGCTAAGGAGCGGCTCCCCGAGCTACTGGCGGGTGAGGGGTGGCTCGACGAGCGGAACATGCTCGAGGCGGAGTTCCGGGCGCAGGACAAGGAGACTCCATCGATATTCTGTGTTCTCAACGATGTGGTGGTGGCGCGGGGGGAGATAGCCCGCATGATTCGCGTCGAGGCCCGGATTGATGACGAGCCGCTGACTACCTACAAGGCCGACGGGGTGATTCTGGCTACGGCTACGGGCAGCACCGGCTACTCGCTGTCGGCCGGAGGCCCGATTCTGCACCCGCAGGCCGGGGAGTTTCTGCTGCTTCCCATCCTGCCTCACCTCAGTTTGGCTTATACCCTGGTGTTACCGGCCGAGTCGGTGGTCAGTATGACTATCAGCACCCTTCACCAGGCGACCCTGAGCCTCGACGGGCACATAAACCTGCCCCTGTCGAGCCGGGCGACCCTGACCGTGAGGCGGAGCGCTCATAAGACGCGTTTCTTAAGGATTCATCCCAGGGCGACCTTTTACAGCTCCTTGGAACGAAGGTTGAAAGGAAAACGTTAGGTGGCCAAGATAGAAAAGGCGTGCATTAAAGACGTCGGCCAGATGCACCATTTAATCAACCACTTCGCCGATAAGAACGAGATGCTGGCGCGCCCCTTAAGCGAGATGTACGAGAACATCCGGGACTACTTCGTGGTCAAAGAGGGCGATGAGGTTATCGCCTGCGTGGCGCTCCACATCATGTGGGAAGACCTGGCGGAGATAAAGTCGCTGGCGGTCGCCGAGGGCAGCCAGCTGCATGGCATTGGCGACCAGCTGGTGAAGTCCTGCCTCGACGAAGCCAAAGAGCTGGGCATAAGCACCATCTTTTGCCTTACCTATAAACCAGACTTCTTTAAGCGGCTCGGTTTTTCCCAGGTGGATAAGATGGAGCTTCCGCACAAGGTCTGGACGGAGTGCTTTCGCTGTCCCAAGTTCCCCAACTGCGACGAGGTAGCCCTTATCTACCACCCGGAGGTCTAGTTAGTTTGGCCGAGGAAGAGACGCTGGCGAGCCGCTTAATCTATCAGGGCCGGGCGGTGCGTCTTAGAATCGATACCGTGAGAGCCTCCGGGGGCCGGGAGACGACGCGGGAGATTGTTGAGCACAGCGACTGTATCGCCGTTGTCGCCGTAGACGCTGAGGAGAAGGTGCTTCTGGTGAAGCAGTTCCGTAAGGCGGTGGAGAAGGCTTTGCTGGAGATACCGGCCGGCGGTATCGACCCCGGTGAGAGCCCGGAGGACGCCGTCAGCCGTGAGATGCAGGAGGAGACCGGCTATCTGCCCCACCGGGTGGAGAGACTGGGTGGCTTCTATTCGGCGCCGGGCTACGCTACGGAGTACCTCTATCTCTATCTGGCAACCGACCTCACCCCCAGCCGGCTCTTTGCCGAGGACACCGAGGGTATCAGCCTGGTGCGGGTATCGGCGGCGCAGATTTCCGGGCTTATCGCCTCCGGTGAAATCTGTGATGCCAAGAGTATCGCCGGGCTGCTGACCTATCTGGAGTATAAAAAGGCCGGCTAGCTAGCCGAGCTTATCGGAGAGCTTCTTACCCCCGAGCAGGTGCAGGTGCAGGTGCTTTACTACCTGCCCGCCCCACTCGCCGTAGTTTACCACCAGGCGGTAGCCGGTTTCCGCGACGCCTTCCTGTTGGGCCAGCTTGTGGGCCAGGGCCACCATGTTCCCGATGATGGGTAGCTCCGCCGGGGACAACTCGGCCAGGGAGGGGATGTGTTTCCTGGGGATGATAAGCAGGTGTTTCGGCGCCTGCGGGTTAATGTCCCGGAAGGCAAGCAGCTCCTCGTCCTGGTAGACGATATCACCGGGGATTTTACCGGTGGCAATCTGACAGAAGATGCAGTCCATAATCCTAACCCCTCTTTCCCCTTCCCTTTAACAAAGGGAAGGGGAGGTTTTTGTGGGGGGACGGGGCGCTTCTTGGGCTCCCTGATTTTCGTTCGTGGGGTATTCGATTCTGTAGCGCCCTCTTTGAGCTCCGCCGAGCAGCCCCGGTTATGTAATTCGGCACTTATCCCTGTCCTGTGGTTAGCTCGGGCTCTATCATGTTAGCGGCTTACCGGATTTTACTCTGGCGATAAGCTCGTCCTCACGCTTGATGTCTTCCAGGGTCTTCCCTTTCATCTCCGGCGGCGGCGTCTCCAGGCCGTACTTCCACTTCAGGAAGCGCAGCCCGGTAATCGGGTAGAGGGCGGCGATGAGCACGTCGCCGATGTCCTGGGTGAAGTCGGCGACCAGCTCTCGGGCCTTATCCAGCTCCGGCTCGAGCAAGTCGGCGGCACGGCAGGTGACGGGCGTCTTTCCCCGCGGGTAGTGCTTGAGCACCAGCTCCTGAACCTCGGGGTCGATGGGGGCGGGGGGCTTGCCGTAGAGCCCGAAGACGTAGTCCTGCACCTGGCGCGATACCAGCTTGTATCTCCCGACCAGGACGTTCTGCACCGCCTGCACCCCCACAATCTGGCTGGTCGGGGTGACCAGGGGCGGGTAGCCGAGCTCTTTTCTAACGCGCGGTACTTCTTCGTACACCTCGTCTATTCTATCTAAAGCGTTGGACTCCTTGAGTTGGGCGACCAAATTAGAAATCATGCCCCCGGGGACCTGGTGTACCAGGACGCCGGTATCGATGACCGAGGTCCGGGTGGTGTTAAGGAAGTCGCGGTACTTGGGGGCGATGGACTCGATATACTGCCCCAGCTTGAAGAGGTGATTCAGGTCAAGCCCGGTGTCTCTGGGGGTTCCCTGCAGGGCGACGACAATCGGCTCCACCGCCGGGTGTGAGGTGCGCAAGGCGAAGGGGGCCAGGGCGGTATCGATGATGTCCACTCCGGCTTCGATGGCCTTAAGGCAGCTCATCGAGGCCATGCCACTGGTGTAGTGGGTATGCAGGTGCACCGGTATCTTGAGCACTTCCTTGAGGGACTTGATTAGAGTATAGGCATCGTCAGGGGCGATAAGCCCGGCCATGTCCTTGATGCACAGGCTGTCGGCGCCCATGTCCTGCAGGATACGGGCCTTGTTGACATAATATTCAAGATTGTAGACCGGGCCCCCCATCTTGCGCTCGGTGAGGGAGTAGCAGATAGAGAGCTGAGCGTGCTTGCCGCAGTCCTTAATCGCCCGGAGTGCGGTCTCGAAGTTGCGCTCGTCATTCACGGCATCGAAGACGCGGAAGATGTCGATGCCGACCTCGGCGGCGTGGTGGACGAAGGCGGTTACCACGTCGTCGGCGTAGTGGCGGTAGCCCACCAGGTTCTGTCCCCGGAGCAGCATCTGGAGGGGGGTGTCGGGCATCAGCTTCTTTAGGATGCGCGGCCGGTGCCAGGGGTCTTCGTTGAGGAAGCGGGTGGGGACGTCGAAAGTGGCGCCGCCCCAGACCTCCATAGAGTAGAAGCCGGCCTTGTTCATCTCCTCGGCGATGGCCTCCATGTCTTCGGTTCTCATCCGGGTGGCCAGTATCGACTGGTGCCCGTCACGGAAGGTAACGTCGGTAATCTTCAGGGGATTCTTTGTGGCCACGATTCGGTCTCCTTACTTTCTCAAAGTTTCTTGTTGCCGGTCGGCTTACAGGGGGATGTTGCCGTGCTTCTTCCAGGGGCGCGCTTCCTGCTTATGGCGCAGGGCTTCCAGAGCGGTAATAATCTCGCGGCGTGAGTCTGCGGGTTTAATGACCTTATCGACGAAGCCGCCGGCGGCGGCCACGTAGGGGTTGTTGAAGGTATTGCGATACAGCTCGGTCATCTCCTGGAGCTTGGCCTGCTGGTCGCTGGCCTTGGCGATTTCACGGCGGAAGATAATGGCGGCGGCGCCTTCGGCGCCCATGACAGCAAGCTGGGCCGTGGGCCAGGCCATATAAAGGTCGGCGCCGATGGACTTGGAGCACATCGAAATCTGGGCCCCGCCGTAGGCCTTCTGGGTGCAGATGGAGATCTTGGGTACGGTAGCCTCGGAGTAGGCGGAGAGCAGCTTGGCTCCGTGACGGATAACCCCCCCGAACTCCTGGTGGGTGCCCGGCATATAGCCGGGAACATCAATCAGTGTCAGCAGGGGGATGTTAAAGGCGTCGCAGAAGCGGACGAAGCGGGCGGCCTTGTCCGAGGCGTTAATATCGAGGACTCCGGCCATAAAGCTGGGCTGGTTGGCGATGATGCCGATGACATAGCCGTCCATACGGGCGAAGCAGACGACCATGTTCCGGGCGTAGTGCTGGTGGGGCTCCAGAATCTTGCCGTCGTCGACGATAGCCTTAATCACCTGCTTCATGTCGTAAACCTGGCGAGGGTTTTCGGGGATGATGGCGTTCAGCTCGGGGCAGGTGCGGTCGGGGGAGTCGTCCGGCGGCTGGTGGCTGGCCGCCGGTGCGTCGTAAACACTCTGCGGCAGGTAGCTCAGCAGCTCTTTACAGCCTGCGATGCAATCGGCGTCGCTGTTATAGGCGAAGTGGGCCACCCCGCTCTTGGCGTTGTGCACCATGGCCCCGCCCAGCTCCTCGTGGGTGACCTCCTCGCTCATCACCGCCTTGACAACGTCGGGGCCGGTGACATACAGGTAGCTTGATCCTTTGACCATGAGTATCCAGTCGGTAAGGGCCGGGGAGTACACCGCGCCGCCGGCGCAGGGCCCCAGGCTCAGCGTTATCTGGGGCACGATTCCGGAGTAAATGGTATTGCGGTGGAATATCTGGCCGTAGCCGTCTAGGGCGTTTATGCCCTCCTGAATACGGGCGCCGCCGGTATCCAGCATACCGACCACGGGCACCCGCATCTTGGCGGCCAGGTCCATGGTTCGGGCTATCTTCCAAGCGTGCATCTCGCCCAGACTGCCGCCGCGCGAGGTGAAGTCCTCGCCGTAGCAACATACCGTGCGCCCGTTTATCTTGCCGAAGCCGGTAACCACTCCGTCGGCCGGGATGTCGACCTTGTCCAGGCCGAAGTGATGGCAGTGGTGTTTCACATGCATCCCGGTTTCCGTGAAGGTATCCGGGTCGATAAGCAGGTCGATTCTCTCGCGTACGGTGAGCTTGTTAAGCTCGTGCTGCTTTTTGACCTGTTCCGGCCCGCCCATCGCCTTAATCTCGGCCTCTTTAGCGGCAAGCTCCGCATTGAGCTCTTCATTAGTCGGCATTACTAAATCTCTCCCTTACCTGCGCTTAGCCGGGTCGTGGGCTCCTGTTGCCAGAATACTAGCATAAAGCCTCGTTATCTTTCAAGGCGGACGGTGACGGGCGCTATGGCATAATGGCCTTCCGTTATCCGGGCTGAGGTGTTATATTAATAGGTGTATTCGCAAGCTTTTCAGGTCTTTTCTGGGAGGTTATCACAGTGAACAGCGAACCGGTGGTCGCCTACCTGGGCCTCGGCTCCAATCTGGGGGACCGTCGCCAGAATCTGGAGCGGGCGCTCACCTTTCTCGGTCAGCGGCTCAAGGTAGCTGCCGTCTCTTGCATCTATGATACCGAGCCCGTGGGCGATGTTAACCAGCCCCGCTTCCTTAACCAGGTGTGCCAGGTCTACACCAGGCTGGCCCCGGAGGGGCTGCTGGCGCTGGCTAAGGCGATCGAGTGTAAGCTGGGCAGGGTTACTAAGACCGGGGCCCCCCGCCCCATCGACATCGATATCCTGTTTTACGACGACCGTGTCGTTAAGACGGAGGAGCTGGTCATCCCTCACCCCAGGCTCGTAAAGAGGGCCTTCGTGCTGGTTCCCTTAGCGGAGATTGCCCCCGACCTGGAGCACCCGGTAAACGGGAAGAAGGTCTCCGAGCTGCTGGCTGGGCTAAACGGGAATCAGGGCGTGCGCCGGTGGCAGGGGGACTGAAGGAGACATGGCATAATGTATCAGGTCTGTGTTGAGGAGCATTTCGATGCCGCTCACTTCCTGAGGGGCTACCGGGGTAAGTGCGAGGCCCTGCACGGGCACCGCTTCCGGGTGGTGGTCAAGGTAAGCGCAGTCGCTACTGATGAGGTGGGGATGGCCTATGATTTCGCCGAGCTGAAGAAGCACCTCAGGGGTATCCTCTCCCGCTTCGACCACGTCTGTCTCAACGATATCGTGCCCTTCGATAACATAAACCCCTCTTCGGAGAATATCGCCGCCGCAGTCTATAACGAGCTCCGGGCGGCGCTTGAAGGCGACCCGGTCTCTCTGGCCTGCGTCGAGGTGTGGGAGTCTCCCCAGAGCGGCATTAGCTACCGCCCGGACTAGCGGTGCGGCTCCGGGGGCAGCAGGTTGGGGATGGCCTGGGAGATGGGGTAGCGTACGTCGCACTTAGGGCAGTATAGGGAGCCGGTTAAGACTTCCGTCTCGTTCTCCTCCTCTACTTTGAGCTCCAGCTTTCCCTTGCACAGCGGGCAGGCTAAGATGTCCATAAGCTCCCGTTTCATGCTTCGATTATAACATATCTCTTCCTGGTGACTACCCGCTGTCGGAGAGAATATGGCCGGAGAATTCTTGACAGGTTAAAAGACCTGGGCTATCATGGGGGCGTCCTTGGCTTCGGATAGTAGGTTCCCGGTTTCTTAGCTTAATAGCTTGGCCTCACTGGTTTGAATGGCAACAACCGGGGGCCGGGAATCGGGCTTTAACTTGAGTGAACTAAAAGGAGGTCTAGAATGTATCAAAAAATACTGGTTCCCATGGATGGTTCCAAACTAGCCGAGTGCGTTCTGGAGCATGTCAAGTCGATTGCCACCGGCTGTCAGGTGCCGGCCGTGGTCTTACTGCGGGTGGTCGAGCCGGTCAGCCTGCCCGGCTATCTCCCCCGTGATATGGCTGAGGGCAGCTACCGCGACGCCAAGGAGAGCGCCGAGATTCAGGCGAAGAACTACCTCAACGAGATGGCGGAGCGGCTCAAGGCGGAGGGCATCGCTGCGGAGACGGATATCGCCGACGGGCTGCCCGCCGACGAGATACTGGAATACGCCGAGGAGAAGCAGGTTGACCTCATCGTTATGAGCACCCACGGTAAGTCGGGCATCTCCCGCTGGTGGTCGGGGAGCGTCGCCGAGAAGGTGGTCAGCCAGTCTCTCACCCCGGTGCTTGTGGTTACCCCGCCGGGTTGTAGAATCAATCACTAGTTTAATATCGGGTCGCCTGGCTATCGCGGGGAAGGAAAAGAGATGTCGGATTATCTGGCTAAGGTCGAGGAGATTATAGCTGAGCACCAGGGTATCAGGGACAGCGTTCGGCGCGTCGGCGAATCGGTATCTGACCAGGAGGCCTTAAGCTCGCTGCGAAGTGCCGACTCGGACTGGGTCGCCGGTCGGCCGGAGCTCCTTGAGCAGAAGCAGAGCCGGCTCAAGGAGACGTTAGACTACCTCGAAGATGGTATGAGGAAGCACTTTGCTCGTGAGGAGGAGGTCTTACCTTCCGTCCTGGGTGAGTTCCTGATGCGGGCGCTCCTTTTGGAGCACCAGGAGATATTAAAGACCATAGACCGGTCCCGGTCGGTGGCGCTTAATACCAAGTTTTCGGGAATGAGCCGGGAGGCGCTTGAATCCCGGGATAGCGAGATAAAGCAGACGGTCGATGGTCTTTGTCGGCTGGTTGAGGGGCATGCCGATAAGGAAGACCTCATGCTGGAGACGGTCAAGATTGCCCTGGACAAGGGTAAGTGACGTAGGGTGGGAAAAAGAGAGACCGTGTCAGGAGACGGTCTGCCGGGTGGAGACGAAACTTAGCTTCCGGCGTTCCGGGAGACTCTTTGGTAAGAGGGGTCTACGAATGCAGGATGAGGTTACTGAGCTACTCGATACCGCAATATATAAAGAAATCGCTTCCCAGGCTTTCTACATAGCCGGGCGGGAGAAGACCGACGACCCCGGGGCCCGGCGGCTCATGGACGAGCTGGCTCAGGAGGAGCTGAAACACGCCCGCTGGCTGGAGGCCCTTAAAGAGAAGGGGGTGGCCGGTCAGGGCTGCCAGCGGGAAAAGGTGCCCAACCTGATGATTAGCGAGTACCTCAGCGGCGGCGACAGTCTGGAGATGGCCAGCGTTTCGGATACTTTACTCTTTGCCATGAAGCGGGAGCAGGAGTCGGTGGATTTCTATTCCCGGATGATGGCGATCATGAATGACGAGGCTGCCCGGCACCTGTGCGCCAGGTTGATGCGCGAGGAGCTGGCGCACAAGCTGAAGCTTGAGACGCTCTACGACGACATGATGGCCGCCGCTGAGAACTAGGCGGCTGTTTTATCTTCAAGACGACGGCGCTAAAAATCTGTGCGGGAGGAGGTGTTCCAGTGTCCATTTCATTCTACGGTAATGAACTTATCAATATCGCCATCGGTATCGAGCGGCGGGGAATCGCCTTCTACGATGTCCTGGCCCGCTCCACCCAGAACCCCAAGGCGCGTGAAATCTTTCACTACCTGGTCGGTATGGAGCGGGAGCACATCCAGATTTTCCAGGGAATGCTCGATAAGGGGGACAAGTTCGAGGTACCGGAGGCCTATGCCGGGGAGTATGCCGCTTATCTCCAGGCGCTGGTCGATAGCGCCGTCTTTACCGACGACGCCGTGACCAGCGAGCTGGCGACGAAGTCGGAGGACGATGCCGCGGCGGTGGAGCTGGGTATCGGGGCCGAGAAGGACTCGATACTGTTTTATTACGAATTGAGAGAGATGCTGCCCAAGACGGGGCGGGCTACCATCGGCAAGATAATCGCTGAGGAGAAGCTGCACCTGAGGCAGCTTAACGAGCTCAAAAAGACGTTAGCCGCTTAAGGAAAGGAACGGAGGTTTTCATGGTGGAAGCCAGGATACTGGATGAGTACCGTAACATCGCCGTGGTCGGCGCTTCGACTAAGCCGGAGCGGGATAGCTACCAGGTGGTTAGCTATCTTCTGGAGCAGGGCTACCAGGTGTACCCGGTTAACCCCAACGCCCGGGAGATACTGGGCCGGCCTAGCTACCCCGACCTCAGCTCGATAGAGGATGCGGTTGAGGTGGTCGATATCTTCCGGCGTCCGGAAGAGGTCATGCCCGTCGTCGAGGAGGCCATTAAAATCGGGGCCAAGGCGGTCTGGCTGCAGAAGACGGTGGTTAACGAAGCGGCGGCTGCTAAAGCCAGGGACGCCGGTCTGCTGGTGGTCATGGATAAGTGCATCCGTGAGGAGCACGAGCGCCTTATGGCGGAGCGGGCGGAGATGACTCTGGAGAAGGTGCTCTATAGAGCGGTGCAGAAAGAGATTGCCGCTTGGCTCCTCTACCGTGATTTGGGCCGGAGGCTGCCTCAGAAGACGGCTCAGGAAGCCTTCGGGGAACTGGCCGAGCAGGAGCAGGCGCACCGGCAGCTGCTGGAGCGGTACCGGCGGGGCGAGATTAAAGAGGGGGCGCTGAGCCCGACTCAGGTGATAGACCATAAGATTAGCCAGCATCTGGAGCAGCCTAAGATATACCCCGACATGGAGTTTAAGGAAATCTTCCTTTTGGCGGCCGCCCGTGAGCAGGCTTCCCACGAATTTTATCTCGGGCTGGCGGAAAGCCACCCGCCGGGCCGGGTGCGCGAGCTGCTCGAGGGAATGGCGGCGAAGGAGCTGGAGCACAAACAGCAGATTGAGCTTATCTGTAACGAGGTTGACTTTTCCCAGAGCAACAGCGGCTGAAGATTTGCCGTAGCGGTGATAACTTGAGCTAGAGGAGGTTAAGATGGAAATAGAGTACGGAGCTAAGGTTGTGGATAAGAACGGTAAGGCGGTGGGGATGGTGGACAAGGTGCTGCTCGACAAATGGAGCGGCGAGATAACCAAGTTTAAGGTTAACACTGGTAAGGGGGAGGCCGACCTGCTTATCTCCCCCGACGATGTCCTGAAGGCTACTCCCCGGGAAGTAAAGCTTAAGATTGCCATTGACGAGCCCCATCCTCAGATGGGGGTGGAGTACGGGGCCGAGGTGGTCGATAAGAACGGTAAGCTATTGGGTAAGGTGGATTATATCGTCAGCGATGCTTGGACCGGTGAGAGCAGCGGCTTTAAGGTTAACCTGGCCGGGTCTAAGGACGACCTTATCATCTCTACCGATGACGTACTTGAGGTGACGCCGGCCAAGGTCAGGTTGGGGGTTACCCTGGAGGAGCTAAAGAAGTCGGCTTGAAATACCTTCCCGAGAGGTAAGATGTTAAAGAACTATGATGCCATCGTAATCGGCTCCGGGAGCGGGATGCTCATCGTGGACGAATTCCTGGCCCACGGCCTTAAGGTGGCCCTGGTGGACAAGGGACCCCTCGGCGGCACCTGCCCCAACCTGGGCTGTATCCCCTCCAAGATGCTTATCTTCCCCGCCGATAGAATCGTCGAGATACAGGAGGCCGCTAAGCTGGGGATAGCGGCTAAAATTACTAGCATCGACTTCCCGGCTATAATGGGGCGCATGAGAAAGAGCGTGCGCGGAAACCAGCGCCACATGGAGCAGGCTATCTCGCAGCTGGATAATCTGGACTTCTATAAAGGTGAGGGCCGCTTCAGCGGTGACTACACGGTCAGCGTGAACGGGGAGGAGATAAGGGGGGAGAAGGTCTTTATCGCCTGTGGCTCCCGCCCTTTTATCCCGCCGATAAGGGGCCTGGAGGATAGCGGCTACCTGACGAACGAGACCGTGCTCGGGCTTAAGGAGAGGCCGGAGAGCGTTATCATTATCGGCGGCGGCTATATCGGCGTAGAGTACGGGCATTTCCTGGCGGCCACGGGTGTCCGGGTGACCATACTGGAGATGGCCGACCGGCTCGTTTTAGCCGAGGAAGCGGAGGTATCGGCCCTCTTGGAAAAGGCGCTCAGCCGGCGCCTCGATATTTTCCTGAACACCCAGGCCGAGGAGGTGAGGAAGACTGACAGCGGGGTTAAGGTTACGGTGCGGGATATTAAGATCGATGCCCGCCGGGAGATAGCGGCTCGGGAGCTCATGGTGGCTGTGGGCCGCAGGTCTAACGCCGACCTACTCCAATTGGAGAATAGCGGAGTAGAGACGGATAAGCTGGGCTTCGTTAAGGTTAACGAGTATCTTGAGACCAGTAGGAAGAATATCTTCGCCGTGGGTGATGCTAACGGGCAGCAGATGTTTACCCACGTCGCTAACCGGGAGGCGGCCATCGCCGCTAATAATGCCCTGCACGATGACAAGGTGAAGATGGACTACAGCGCCGTCCCCCACGCCGTCTATTCCCATCCCCAGATTGCCTCGGTGGGGCTTAGTGAAGAGGCGGCCCGGGCCGGGCATGACGTCCTGGTGGGCCGGGCTAAGTATGCTGATGTCGCTAAGGGTGAAGCCATGATGGAGAGCGAGGGCTTTGCCAAGGCTATCGTGGCTCGGGACGACCGCCGGATACTCGGGTTTCACATTATCGGCCCCTACGCCCCGATACTGATTCAGGAGGTGGTTAACGCCATGCAGTCCGGGGGGCATTGGGACGAGATAAACGGTGGGATTCACATCCACCCGGCGCTCTCTGAGCTGGTGCCGCTGGTACTGAATAGCCTTGAGGGGTCTTAGGCTCAGAATGGACTGTCGGGGCATCCCAAGCCCTTCCCCTTAGTCAACGAAGGTAAATCCGTATGACAAAATTCTATGTGGTCGCTTTGTCTATGGCGCTTTCGGTGCCGCTGGCTGTCCTCGGTGTGTCCTGCCGGGGAGTGGGGCCCCAGGAGCCGGTTGCCGAGGGCTGGCTAGCCGACGGCGTCATCACGGCCGGTGAGTACGCCGACCAGGCGAGCTACGGGGACTACGAGATATACTGGCGCTCCGATGGGAGCTATCTTTATCTCGGTATCGAGGCGGAGACTACCGGCTGGGTGGCGGTGGGTTTTCAACCGGGGCCGCTCCATCGGGAGACGGATATGGTGCTCGGCTTCGTCGCGGGTGGCGAAGCCAGCGTGTTTGATATGTTTAGCAGCGGCGACCTCGGCCCCTGCCTTGCCGACAGCGAGCTCGGGGGTAGCGATGATATTGTTGACTCTGGGGGTAGGGAAGAGGGGGGCGAAACAGTCATCGAGTTTAAGCGGCGGCTCGTTACCGGCGACGAGTACGACGGTGAGCTTTCCGCCGGAGTGAATGAAATCATCTGGGCCTATAGCTCGCTCGATGATGTGAGACAGAAGCACGTCGAGCGGGGACACGGCGAGATACGGCTCTAGCGGCGAGCCGTTTGATTGAGTTCGGTTTGTGCCTAATAAGGTTAAAGGAGGGCTGAGATGAAGATAAGTGCGCGCAACATGCTCAAAGGCAAGGTGAAGAGTGTTAAACCCGGCATGGTGAATACGGAGGTGACGGTGGTGCTTTCCGGTGGGGAGGTCATTACCTCGGTGATAACCAAGGAGTCCGCCGAGCGACTGGCGCTGGCCGAGGGGAAGGACGTCTATGCCGTGATTAAGGCTTCCAACGTCATGATTGCCGTGGACTGAGACCGCCGGGGAGGCTCTCTCGTGAGCAGCAGCCTTGACGGTATCTTATTGTTGTGCTAGTTTGAAAGTAGGCTTTCCGAGCCGTATGCCTAAACCCGTAAGGGCATGGCATCCGGCCGTGTGGTTAGTAAAACCCAGGGTGTCATGGGAAACAGTGACGCCTCCCGTGTTTGGAAAGGAAAGATAATATTGAGTAGTAGAGCAGTTTGGTAAGCATCTCGAATTACGAGGTGCTTTTTTATGTTTAGCATCTAGAAGACCGGAGGTCTGCTTGCTAAAGGAGTGGGTAAGGTCAAATAAGCTGACGCTGACCTTTATACTGCTCGGGGCCGTTATCTTCCTGTTCATTATCGTGCCTCTCTTCCGCATGATTTTTGCCTCTGACCCCGATATCCTGCGGGAGACCCTTTTCGACCCTGAGGTAACCAAAGCCATACTGCTCACCCTGTATACGGCCCTTATCGCCACCGGGGTCGGTTTCGTGCTCGGGGTGCCCCTGGCCTACCTCCTGGCCCGTCACGAGTTTCGGGGCAAGAGAATAGTCGAGGGGCTGATTGATGTCCCCATCGTGGTGCCCCACACCGCCGCCGGTATCGCCCTGCTTTTCGTCTTCGGGCGTAACTTCCTGGCCGGCCGGGCCTTCGATGCGGTGGGTATCCATTTTGTTGATTCCACGGCCGGTATCGTGGTGGCCATGCTCTTCGTCAGCGTGCCCTTCCTCATAGATTCGGCCAAAGAGGGCTTCAAAAAGGTGGACGTCCGGCTGGAAAAGGTGGCCCGCACCCTGGGCGCTTCGCCCTGGCAGACCTTCTTCAAGATTTCCTTCCCCCTAGCCTGGAGGAGCATCCTCTCGGGGAACATCATGATGTGGGCGCGCGGCATAAGCGAGTTCGGGGCGGTCATTATTCTCGCCTATCACCCCATGATTGCCCCTACCCTCATCTACGAGCGCTTCGAGACCTACGGGCTGACCTACTCCCGGCCGGTGGCGGTATTGCTCATCTTAATCAGCCTTATTATCTTCGTCGTTCTCAGAACCCTGGTAAAGGGGGGTCGGAAGGGTGATTGAGGTAAGAGACCTCTGGGTGGACCTGGGGGACTTCGTGCTGCGCGGGGCCAACCTCGACATCTCGGCCGGCGAGTACTTCGTGATACTGGGGCCGACCGGGGCCGGTAAGACCGTTCTTCTTGAGTCCATGGCCGGGCTCTATCCCCTGAAGCGGGGGCGCATCTGGTTGGGGGGACGGGAGGTTACCGGGCTTCAGCCGGAGAAGCGTGGTATCAGCATCGTCTATCAGGACCAGATGCTCTTTCCCCACCTCACGGTAAGGGACAACATTACCTTCGGCTTGAAAATTCGGAAGGATAGCCCTGCCGAGATGGAGGCGACCCTGGCCTGGCTCTCCGAGCTGCTGGGGATAGACCACCTGCTCGACCGCAAACCGGATACCTTGAGCGGCGGCGAGAAGCAGAAGATAGCCCTGGCCCGGGCCTTGAGCGTCCGTCCCCGGCTGCTTCTGCTCGATGAGCCGCTCAGCGCCCTCGACCCGAACAGCCGGGAGGTCCTGCAGCGTGAGCTCAAGCGGCTCCACGAGCAGTACCGGGTGACCACGGTTCACGTTACCCATGATTTCGAGGAGGCCATCGCCCTGGCCGACCGGGTCGCCGTAATCGGCGACGGCGCTATTCAGCAGATAGGCACTCCGGAGCAGATATTCCGTCAGCCCGGCTCCGAGTTCGTCGCCCGCTTCGCTATGGTGAGGAATATTTTCCTGGGAGAAGTGCGTAGCGATGAGAGCGAGGGCGCCCTGTTCGAGGTTGACGGGGTCCGCCTGGCGGTGGTCACCGAGCACCACGGCCGGTGCCATGCTTCTCTCCGCCCCGAGGATATCATCGTTTCCCACGCTCCCTTCCCCTCCAGCGCCCGTAACTCGTTTGCGGGGACGATTACCGGGGTTAGCGATAAGGGCTCCACGCTGCTGCTGACGATAAACGTGCCTCCCGACTTCGTCTGCCTGGTTACCAGGAACTCTTTTGAAGCTATGGAGCTTTCGGTGGGCAGGCAAGTCTACATTACCTTTAAGGCATCGGCGGTTAATATCTTCTAGAGGAGGGCGGCCTATAGATTAATAATAGATTAATAATAGATTCAATGCTTACACGAGCAAACTTTGAGGAGGAAGACAGATGAAGAAATTTCCCATTATTGGTTTTTGCCTGGCAGTGAGCCTGGTCTTAAGCCTGGCGGCTGGCTGTGCTAAGCCGGCCCAGGAGGCAGGATTATCGGGGACGCTGCATATCTTCCACGCCGGGAGCTTGACCGCACCGTTTGATGAAGTAACCAGAAGTTTCAATGAGATCTATCCCGACGTGGAGGTCTTATCCGAAGGAGCCGGCAGCGCCACCACCATTCGTAAGGTTACCGAGCTCCAGCGGGAGTGTGGCGTTATCGGCTCGGCTGATTACAACTTAATCCCGCAGCTGATGTTCCCTGATTTTGCCGACTGGTACATCATCTTCGCCACCAACCAGATGTGTCTCGCCTACACCGATAGTTCGCAGTTCGCTGCTGAGATAAATAGCGATAACTGGTATGAGATACTGCAGAGAGACGGCGTTAACTACGGCCGCAGCGACCCCGACCAGGATCCCTGCGGCTACCGGACGCTCATGGTTTGGCAGCTGGCCGAAGAGCACTACGGCGCTCCCGGGTTATATGACGCCCTCTACCAGGCCGAAGGGGACGTTATGCGGCCTAAGTCCGTGGACCTGATTGCCCTTCTGGAGTCGGGCGACCTGGACTATGCCTTCGAGTACACCTCGGTGGCTGCAGAACAAAAGCTAAACTACGTAAAACTGCCACCTCAGATAAATCTGGCCGACGAGACCTACAGGGATTTCTACGATACCGCCGTGGTGGAGATTGCCGGTACCGAGCCGGGGACTACCATCGAGCAAAGGGGTACGGCCATCGTTTACGGGGTTACCATACCCACCGACTCGCCCGAACACGACCTGGGCGTAGCCTGGATTGATTATCTGCTGAGTGACCAAGGTATTGCTATCATGGAAGCCTACGGTCAACCAGCGGTGGTTCCGGCACAGACCAACGATGCGAGCCTGGCGCCCGAGTCGCTGCAGAAATACCTCGACTAGATAGTTACGGCTTGGCTAAAATGAAAAGCCCCCGAAACCGATCCGGAAATCGGGGGCTTTTTAGCCTGGCTGGGGGGTTCGTCCTAGAGGCAGAGCCATTGGCCCACCGTGGCCACGGCCGGGCCGCTGCCGAAGTACCCGGTGAAGAGTCGGAAGTAGTGGAGCTCTTCCTTACTGCGGATTAGCGGCTGAGCGGCCTGGGCCTCAGTCAGTTCCCGGTCCGGGACTTGCTCCTCGAAGTAGGCGGTCAGGGCGTCGGCTGAGCCTGAGCCCTGGGAAAACTCCTGCTTGCGCCGCCAGACTACCGGCTGTGGCAGCTGCTTTTCGTAGGCCTTGCGCATAATCCACTTCTCGATTTTGTCGGCCCCGTCGGGCATTTGCTTGTACTCGGGGGCTATGGCCAGGGCGTAGTCGAGCAGCTTCCCTGAAATCAGCGGCGCCACCACCCGTATCGAGTTAGCCATGTTCATCCGGTCCAGGCGCAGGGAGGCGTTGTTGTGCAGTCGGCCGATACAGGCCATCTGTTCGCCGAACAGGGCCTCGGCGGGGTAGTCGGCAAGATAGCGATAGCCGCAGAAGACCTCGTCCCCCCCCTCGCCGGAGAGCAGTATCTGGATGCCCTGTTCGTGGGCGTAACGGGAGACAAGGTAGTTGGCTACCGAGCTTCTTACCAGCGAGGGGTCGAAGCTCTCCAGGTGGTAGATAACCTTGGGGAGAACCGCGAGCATGTCCTCGAGGCTGACGATAAGCTCGTGGTGCTCCGAGTCGATGTGACTGGCTACCAGGCGGGCTGACACAATGTCGTTACTCTCGCCCACGCCCAGAGCGAAGGTTTTCAGTCTCGCCGCCTTGCCTTTTTTCTCTTTGTAGGCCCGGCTGGCGATAGAGTTAATGACGCTGCTGTCCAGACCGCCGCTGAGCAGGCCCCCCGTGGGCAGGCTGAAGTCAATCCGGTTACGGAAGCTCTGCTCGATGATGCCCCTGATGTCAGCGGCCATCCGCTTCGGGCTGCGCCTCCAGGGGCGAGGTGGTTTCTCGGGTAGCTCGGCGAAGCTGCTCAGATGTCCGCTGCCGTCCATGGCGCAGCCGTTGGGGAACTCATAGACCGCCTTACTCACTGGTAGTAGCTCTTTAAGCTCGGAGGCAAAAAACAGGGTGCTGTTTCTCTCGGCGTAGAAGAGGGTCTTGATACCGAGCAGGTCGCGTGCCGCTAAGATGTCCTTCCCGTCGAAGATGACCAGGGCGAAGATGGTGTCACCGAGATATTCGAGCATTCCCCGGCCATATTTCTGGTAGAGGGCCAGTATCAGGCGCTCCTCTCGGAAGGGCCCGTCGGGGACGCCGTGTGCGGAGGCCAGCTCCGCCCAGTTGCCCATCTGGCCGTCGTAGCAGATGGCGAGATTGGGGTTATCAGGGCTGCGCACCGGAACGTCGCTATCGGGGCGGGCGCCGTCGGCCCGAAGATAGTTCTGAGCCATGACGATGCCGTCCGCTTGATACACCCCGGAGGCGGTGGGGCCGCGGTGGGCGATGGCCCGCATCATGGCGTTAATATCACCTAGCTTGGGTTTCTTCCCGTAGGCGACGGCAAGTCCGCTCATGCTCTTAACCTCCTCATAGCCCGTATCAGCCCGGTAAGGGTTACTTTACAATCTCAAAGAGGGCCACCAACCCGTGTCCGCAGCCCAGCCCTTGTTGCAGGCCCATCTCAAGCTCGCGGAGGCAATAGCCGAGCTGGGGCTCGACCAGGCTGGCCCGGGGGTTACCTATCTTCAGCATCGCCGCCAGTTTCAGGACTCCCTTCATGTTGCTGAGCACCTCTACGGCAGTGTCGGGGATTTCTCCGGGTGCTTCGGGCGGCGTCTTTCCCGCCAGCCCGGCTGTGGTGGCCATTACGAGGTGGTTCCACCAGTCGGTAAACTTCTCGTAGTAGGCGTTTATCTCGGGGAAGCCTTCCATAGGGACGTAGCGAATCAACAGTTCGTCCAGGTCGGTGGCTGCGTTGGGCTCGAAGAGCGAGTTAACCAGCCTCCGCAGCGGCGGGCAGTGGGGGTTATACTGGGCAGTATCCATGTGGCGGCCGACGAACGATGAGCGGTCGGCCAGTTGGCGCAGGGTGATGGCATCGCCCGTCTCCGCCTTGACCCGCTGGTAGATATCGAGCGCTTCGGCGCGCGCCATCAGCCGCAGCGGGAAGTAGGTTAGCGCCGCCTGTTTCTGCCGGTCGCCGGCGTAGATATAAGAGATGGTGTAGTTCATCCACTGGTTGTGCTCGAAATCATGCGTCCACAGGGTCTGCCACTCGTAGGAAAAGCGCCCCAGCCAGTCGACGAGTACCAGGGCGCCGTCTTTGGCGTGCCCGGCGATGCGGCTCAGGATGGCCACCGTCTGCTCGTCACTGTTGTGGGACAGTGTCCCGTAGTTAGCCAGGTAAAGGTCGTAGGGGACGTCGCCGCTCAGGTCGTAGTTGTTTATATCGGCGTCGGTGAAGGCGATGTTCTCCCTGTCCCCGTAGATACTGCGCGCCTGTTCCAGGAGTCCCTGGTTAATGTCAATCCCCTGGTAGCGCTCCAGCATAGCGGCGGGTATCACGGCGCTATCGTGCTCCGAGACGGGGGCGTCGCGGCGGGTAATCCCGGAGAGTAACTCCAGGCCGTCGCCGCTGCCGCAGCCCAGGTCTAAGACTCGCAAGCCTTCGGCGTTTTTCTTCTTCCTGGCGATTAGTTCTTCCAGGTAGGGTCTCAGGTAGAGCCCGAGCTCCTCGTCTTCCCAGAAGCGGCGGACGTTATCGTACTTACCCAACAGCCCCCCGGGTTTGGCATACTGCCCGCTCCTGAGGGCTTCGTTGTAGGCATCCTTCTCGCTCATCCAGTCTCTTCCTAGCCGGCAGCCAGGGACTCCACGGTCTCGACTGCCTGGAAGCCGTCGGAGCCATAGCCGTCGGCCCCGATGCTCTTGGCAAACTCCTCCGAGACCGGCGCCCCGCCGATAATTACCTTCACCCCGTCTCTGAGGCCGCTCTCTTTAAGAGCCTCGATGGTATCCTGCATGCTGGTCATGGTGCTGGTGAGCAGGGCCGAGAGGCCCAGGAACTGGGGCTTCTCCTCTCTTACCGCGGCTACGATGGTCTGCGGCTCGATGTCGTTCCCCAGGTCTTTGACGGTGTAACCGGCCCCGCGCAGCAGTATCGAGACGATGTTCTTGCCGATATCGTGCAGGTCGCCCTTCACGGTGGCAATCAGTATCTTGCCCTTGGCCTTGATGCCGCTTTTGGCGAGATGCGGTTCCAGCTTCTCCATGGCGGCGCCGACGGCTTCCGCCGAGGCGAGCATGTCGGGGATGAAGAACTCGCCGCTGCTGAACTTATCGCCGACGATTTCCATACCGGCGCTGAGCCCCTTAGCGATGATGTCTTTAACCTCGATACCGGCCGCCAGGGCTTCGTCGATGAGCTCGGTCACCCCGGGCTTGCCGACCATGCCCTCGTCCAGCCCCTCGTCGTCCTGGGTGACCCTTCCCTGAATCACGTTTTCTTTAATCAGATTGATAATATCTTCTTGCGTCATGGTTACTCTCCGTAATCTAAAGATTCCGCAGCCTGGGTAGCAGGCCAGGCACCTCCTTAAAGATGCGGTCTATAATATCCTGGCCGAGGTGGGGCGCCGGCAGTGAGAGGAGCTTTTCCAACCGCTGCCGGGCCAGAACCAGGGTCTCATCGGTCATGCCTTTACTTTCGAAGGGGTAGGGTGGCGTTATCCCACCGGAGCGAAGGGCGTGACGCACGAAACGGACGTAGAGCTTGTGGGAGGTAGTCATAACCTTCCTTACCTGGGTGAGGCAGTCCGTAATGCTGGCCTCGCTCACCTCCGGCTGCCGGACGAACCGCTTCACCATGTCGATGTGGACGTCGTCCAAGACTGCCTGGACGGGGCAGAAGACGTTAGTCCGTTCCAGAAGCCCGAAGGCGTAGTGGACATAATGGGCTCCGGCCAGGGTGACTAAGATGTGCGAAAAGAGCCTCTCCACGGCGGCCTGGATGCTGGGTATCGCGACGTCGGAGACCCCGGCCGTGGAGTAACAGGGCAGGCCGTAGTGGCGCGCCATCTGGATGCAGTCTACGTTATACTGGCTGAATTCGGGGACGCCGTAGGAATCGTAGAGGTTGTCCATGCGGGTTCTCACCGGGACGCTGCCGTAGAGCACGGGGGCGCCCTTGTTTACCATCTGGGTAAGCGTTATCCCGGTCAGAATCTCGGCGTTTATCTGGGCGACCATGCCCTCCTCTTTAATGGGGGCGGTGGAGCCGCCCTGAGGGGAGCTGGAGATAACCAATGGGATGCCCAGTCGGGCAATCTCTATCGCCTTCTGGGTGGTGTCGTCAACCAGTTGCAGGGGGCTCTTTACCACGCAGGTGATAAAGGAGAGAATCGGGTTCTTTTGGAACTCGTCTTCTCCCCCGGCGATAATCCGGGCCATCCTGACCACGCTCTTTAGCTTGGTAATCTCGGTCAGCCCGGACATAACGTGCTTGGTGGTATTGTTAAGGGCGACAAAGAACTTGTTAACGTCCTTGTTATCGCGGTTAATGTCCTCGTCCTGAATATTTACCGTGCGCAGGAAGCTGTCCCAGGAGTCGAGGCGCTCGCAGAGACGGGCCGCCTGGGCCAGCCGCCCGGCGGTGCCTTTCTCCTCCCGGAAGACCGCCAGCTCCGTCTCCCGGGACGGGTCGCGCTTACTGACGAAGGTCTCCACGTCCACCTCGAGCCACTTGTTGGCTTCGGAGCCAGAAGCGAAGTGCACCCTGGCCTCGGCGCCGTCCAGGACGAGGCAGTTATCTTGGTTACGCGCCCCCAGCTTCACCGTCTTGGGGCAACTGCCGATGGCTTCATTAACCAGGCGCTCCGGAATCTTGAGCTGCCAGGTAGGCGCTTCTTCCCGCCCCGTGGCGGTGACCTCGGCGCCGTGGTCGGCGAATAGCTCGGCGGCGGTGCGGTTAAAGCAGATGATGCCGGGGTCGGTCAGTATCTCTAAAGAGGCGCGGTGTATCCGCTCCACCTGCGTTAGCTTGAGCCTTTGATACGGCTCGATTACAACTCCCGGTCGTGCCATGTAATTCTTCTCCTCTTGGGATTTACCCCCGGCGCACCTGGTTTAGGCTTGCGGTTGAGACCTGGCGGCCCTGGGGGAAATATCTCTCAGGCCTTAATCCCCGGTATCTCTGAGATGATGCGCTCTCGCATCTCATCGGGCAGGCGGTAGCTGTGGGTCTTAAGCAAGCGCTTTACCACCTCGGCCGCCCGCTGCCAGGTGGCCTTCTCGCCCTCCGCCTGCCACTGCTCCCGGCTGCTGCGGTCGCTGAGCTGCGGCTGGTAGTGTTCGCTGCGCATGAAGTGCCTGGTGTGCTTGGTAGCCACGAAGTGGCCGCCCGGCCCCACCTGCTTGATGAGGTCGTAGGCCAGTGTTTCATCGTCCACCCTGATGCCCTCGACAGCCCGCATCACCATGCCCAGTATCTCGTTGTCAATCACCAGTTTCTCGAAGCAGGCCGTCAGGGCGAACTCCATCAGCCCGGCGGCGTCGTGGATGAAGTTGGCTCCGGCCAGGGCGCAGAGCAGGCTGGTAGTGGCCGACTCGTAGCCGCTCTGGGCATCCAGCAATTTAGCGTCGCTCATGCCGCCCGTGGCGTAAAAGGGCAGCTTGTAGAACTGGGCCATCTGGGCCCCGGCGGCGTTGATTAGCCCCATCTCCACCGAGCCAGCCAGGTATCTCAGGTCGCGGAGGTCGGTGCTGGTGGCTACCGAGCCGAAGACGGCCGGTGTCCCGGGGTTAGCTATCTGAGTTAGTATTACCCCCATCAGCGAGTCCGTGGTCTGGATTACC
Source organism: Dehalococcoidales bacterium (assembly GCA_016931015.1). Lineage (GTDB taxonomy): Bacteria > Chloroflexota > Dehalococcoidia > Dehalococcoidales > UBA5760 > UBA5760. Next base: position 6,554 of record JAFGFP010000096.1, on the reverse strand, counting down.
AGGTTTCCGGCCAGGGTGATGGGGGAGGTGGCCCCGCACAGGGGCTCGGAGGGGCATACCAGGGGGATACCCTCCCGGGCAATGGCCACTACCAGGTCGCCGTAGTGGCCGTCCAGCTTGAGGGGGCTAATGCTGCAGGTTATCATGGAGATTAGCGGCCGCTCGTGGAGCGCTTCGGCGGAGCCGGCGATGATTTCGGCCATCTTTATGACTCGCTTGACACCGTCCGGGGTATAGACGCCGCCCATGACGTGCTTGGCGGTGTTGGTGAGACCGGCGAAGAAGCGGTTGGCGTCGATGTCCTCCACCGGCAGCTCGCCGGGGTAGGTGGACAGCATGAAAAGATGGATATTGTCGAGCTGCTCCACCAGCCGGGCGAAACACCTCAGGTCTTCCAGATTTGCCGGCCGTTTCCGGTCGGTATCCGGTTCGTAGATATAGAGCGCCGTCCCACCGGTGCCGGCGTAGACCCGGCTTCCCCCCAACAGGATGTCGTGCTTTTCGTCCCGGCCGCAGAGCCTGACCTCGGAGGGGGCCTGGGCAATCAGCTCCATAACCCTCTCCCGGGGCATACGGACGCGTCTCTTTTCCTCGTCCACCTGCGCCCCGGCCTTCTTAAAGAGCTCCCGGGCCGTATCCGAGTTTACCTCGAAGCCGATCTCCTCGATTACCCGCATGGCGGTATCGTGGATTCGGGAGATGGCATCCTCGCTGAGCGGCTTATAGCTGCCGCCGGTTAGTCCTTTTCGTATCATAGGCTCTCGGGCGTTACCTCCTGCCAACGCAGTCGTGTTTCTCACAGGTCCGGCAAGGGTTGTAGTCGGTAATGCCACTGTCCCCGATGCCGATAATGCCTGACATTGACTTGCGGGGAATCATGAGACAGCTATCGGTCAGGCTAATCCCGGCGCAGTCGTCCCGCAGCAGGTGGAAGACCGTCTTCTGCTGGCTTACGTCCCAGTCGCAGTAGCCGGGGCTGAAACGCCGGCTTATAGTTTGTCCCCGGACGTGTGCCAGGTCTTCGATTCGTGTCTCTACCCAGTCGGTCAGTTGCTGAGTGTAGAGCGAGCCTATCGTCTCCAGCACAGTGGCCTGGAGGACAAAGCCCTCCCGGGCCAGCCGGGCCGCTTCGTCTTCGAGTTCGCCACCTATGGTCAGCGCGAAGACGGCAACCTCATCGGCCCTCTCCAACAGACGGGCGATGGTCCGGCTGTGGAAGACGGCCCCGTCCTCGAGGAGAACGCTGGCCCCGAAGACCAGCTCTATCCGTCTTAAGAGATATGAATACGAGGGCTTTATCAGCGGCTGCGCCCCGTCTAAGTGTTCCTTAATCAGAGCGGCCACTCGGGGCGCCGGCGCGGAGTCGGCAGCATATCCCATTTCGCAGCATACCTGCTCCGGGGTGACCGTAAATTGCTTTTCTAATGTTATCAATTTCTCCTCCTTAGAGGCGTAGTAAGCACAGAGAATCTCACGGCGGCGCCCTTGCTACTTGTGGATACGAATAGCGGCGTCCTATGAATTACGTGGGATATTTTGGCGGGATGTTGCCGGAGAAGCGCTTGGGAAAGCGAGACGGGACCTGAAACTGAGCGGTAACTTGGTGGGACTAAGTGTTGATAACCAGAAATAGCTTAACGGAGAGTAATTACTAGCTAAAAACCAGTCTGTGAGTTCACTCTGCAGAGAGGTTTCCCACGCCCTGTGCTATTATTCTAGTCTACAGCACTCGCAGCCTCCTAGCGAGGTCTTAAGCATCATTCTTAACCTCTTAGCTATTTTAGTTGATTGCCCAGTTAGTGTCCATCGCCGGTCGTTGCAGGGGCTGGGAAGGCTCGGGGTGGTTTATTGTACCTCAGATGCCCTTACGGCTTATGTTTGCTTCTCAACCGGGGGGAGGTCTTTTGATGACTAAAACCCCACGAATTCTCCTGGGTTTTACCTGTAAAAAAGTTCTGGTCTGGCTGTAATTCAGGGGACGGCTGTGCTGATGCGGCCTGACGTGAAATAACAGCTGAAGGAAGGATTGAAGGGATTATACCACGATACCAGAGAGTTCCGGGGGGAATGGGTGGGGATGGGATGTTGTATCATCCCGTATGGTGCTGGAAAGCAGCTCCGGCTAGGTATCCCCTAGGCTTATCAGTCTAGTCTTGATTACGGTGCGGTTTGAAGGTGCGTTTCATCACCTGCCACAGGTTGGTATTGCGGCATATCGCCTGCACCCGTTGAATGGCGGCTGCCAGGCTGGTCTCGGTCTCCCGCTCCGCTTGCTCCAGGGCTTTCAGTCTTCCGGCGATGTCGTCCAGGGCTGGTTTAAGCCAGCCCGAGGCAACCTGGAAGTGGTATGCCTTCTCCAGGTCCTGATTCAGGTTCTCGGTCTTCAGCTCCAGCTCGGCGATGCGTTGCTTAGCTTCGTAGAGCGCTCTCTGCATCTCCTCGTTAGTGGCCTCGGTGGCCTGTAGTTTCGACTCTGCGGCGCTGGCTGACCTTTTGTACCTTTCTGTTTGCCGTTCCGCATCAAGTTGAACCGTTCTGAAGCAGCTTTCACAATAGACCAGGGCATCTGCCCCTTGTGTTGCCCCACACTGGGAGCAGCTGAATTGGGTTAGCTGCAGGCTTCTCAGACACTCCTCACAGTAAACGGAGGCGCCGTTCTGTAGCGTGACGCCGCACTCGGTGCAACTGAGGTGGCCGTTGTGTCGGTCGCCATTCTGTTTGTCTTTGATGGCGCGGCAGTCCCGGCACCGGCTGGGAGGGTTGAACCCCATCCGCTCGTAGAACTCCTGCTCGCCTTCGGTAAATAGGAACTGCCTCCCGCAGTCGCGACAGATTAACTTAACACCGGCATCTCTTACTTTTACCATATTGCCCTCCCGGTTTCTGGATTTCCCGTATCTCGGGGGTCGCAAATGGGTTAGCCGCACTCGGCAATACTGACTATCCCGACCTTCGCTGGTCTCAACCCTAGTCAGACAGGATTTCCCACTGGTCTGTCTTGGGGTTAAGGTCAAACTTACTGCCGTTATCCCAAACGACGCGCACCGTGCCTATCGGGGTTACGCGCCAGATAGTCCCTGTGTCTCCCGGGGCTACCGGGGCTTCCGGTCTGGAAGCCTGAACTAGTCTGATTCTCTTTCCATTCTCCGAGCTCATCTATTTTCCCTCCTGATTAAGGCTTATCGATTACTAATTTACTAATATAGTTACCGTCTCACTCAGCTGGGGTGCAGGTTACCGTGAGCTCTTTGGTTACCGGCTCGTGTCCTTCCACGGTGGCGGTGACCGTAATGGTGTTTTCGCCGCTGTTAAGCTCGATAGTGGCGGAGAAGGTATTGTCCTCGGCTACCTCCGTCTCCTGGTCGTTAACCGTGACCAGGGCGTCCGGGTCGGAGACGAACCCGCTGACCGCCAGCGAGCTCTCGCTGACCGTTTCGTGGTTATAGGGCGAGGTTACTACCATGGTCAGTATCCGGGTTACGTTTATGGTTCGAATCTCCGGCTCCCAGCCCTCCACGGTGGCCTCGACGGTGATAGTGTTTTCGCCGTATTCAAGCTCGGCGCTGGCGGAGAAGGTGCCGTCTATGGCCATCTCTGCTGCCTGGCCGTTAACCGTGACCAGGGCGGTGGGGTCGGAGACGGTGCCGCTTACGGTTACGGAGCTATCGGTGATCTCGGATTCGTCCTCGGGCGAGTCCAGCTCCAGGGTCAGCATCCGGGTTACCATCACCGTTCTGGATACCGGGTCGGTGGCGTTAACCACGATGGTATTTTCCCCGTAGCCGAGCTCGACGTCGGTGGAGAAACGGCCGGCCTTGGTGGTCGTCACCTCTTTACCGTTAACCGTAACTATGGCGGAGGGGGGATACACGGTGCCGCTTACCGTCACCCAGCCGTTGTCGGTGGTTACTATGTACTCCGGTGAGTCTAGCTTCAGCACCAGAATCCTGGTTACGGTCAGGGTTTTAACTACCGGTTCCTGGCCGTTTACCGTGGCGGTGACCCGGATACTGTTTTTCACGTAGTTAAGCTCGACACTGCTGGAGAAGCTGCCGTCGCTGGCCGTCTCCACGCGGCGGTCATTAACAGTAACCAGGGCGTCCGGGTCGGAAACGGTACCGCTGACCGTTATCGGGCTCTGGGCGACCTCGGCTTTGTCCTGGGGTGAGGTTATCTCCAGATTCAGTACCCGCATCACGGTCAGGGTCTTGTTTATCGTCTCCTGTCCTTCCACGGTAGCGGTAACCGTGATGGTGTTTTCGCCGTAGCTGAGCGCGACGTTACTGGAGAAGGTGCCGTCATCGGCGATGTCTACCTCCTGGTCGTTAACCGTAACCATCGCGGAAGAAGGGGAGACGATGCCGCTGGCGGTCACCAGGTCTTCGGTAACCTCGGCCTTGTTCTGGGGCGAGGTTATCTCTAGGGCCAGGAGGTTGTTGTGCTGTACCAAGCAGCTAGCTAGGCCTGCGACGAGGCAGGCAGTAACCATCGCTATCACCAAAAGTATCGGTTGCTTACCTAGAATAAATAAAGGCCTCTTGCCTTTATATGGCAATTTGCCGGTTAATCTTGTCATCGCTACTTTCGAAGATAACAGGGAATTATTAAGCTATTATTAAGATTTATGGAAAATGTCAGGACTGGCCTAAAGCTGGTAGACTTAACAATTCCTTAACAATTCTGTTATAATTTTGGGGAGAAGCCGAAAGGATAAGCTGACATGGCGGGTAAAAAGGTACTGGTAATCGATGATGATGTTAAGACTACGGAGCTGGTGAAGCTCTACCTGAAGCGGGACGGCTATAAGGTGGTCACCGCCTACGACGGCCTTCAGGCGGTGGAGGTGGCCCGGGAGTCGCACCCCGACTTGGTCGTTCTCGACCTCATGTTACCCGGTCTGGACGGCTTCGAGGTCTTCCGGGCCCTCCGGGCGGAATCGGACGTGCCCATCATCATGCTTACCGCCAAGACCACCGAGCAGGATAGGCTGAACGGGCTGGACTTGGGCGCCGACGACTACGTGACCAAGCCCTTCAGCCCTAGGGAGCTGGCAGCCCGGGTTCGGGCGGTGTTAAGACGCCTGCCCGACGAGACCATTCAACGCGGGCCAGAGGAAGTCAGGCACGGTGAGCTCCTGGTCAACTTCGGTAAGCACGAGGCCTCTCTTAAAGATAGGCTGCTCGACCTTACCCCCGTGGAGTTCCGGCTGCTCGGGGTGCTGGTCCGGGAGCCGGAACGGGTTTTCAGCCGGGCCCAGCTTATCGAGAAGGTCTTCGGCTATGACTTCGACGGTTTCGACCGTACCATCGACGTTCATGTCTACAATCTGCGGCGCAAACTGGAGCCGGACCCCCGTTCCCCCACCTATATCAAGATGGTCTACGGGGTCGGCTACAAGTTTGTCGGGGGTAGCCGTTAGTGCACAGCCTGCGGTCTCAGCTTACCGTCTTTTTCGTGCTGGTGATTGTGGTCAGCACCGCAATCATATACTTCTTCGTGAACCGGGGTATCAGTAACGAAATCCAGGAGTTCGACCAGCATAACCAGCAGATTGAGCTGGCCCGCATGGAGCCCTTGCTTACCCGTCACCACGTGCAGGGTGAGGAGTGGGCCGAGGTGCAGCCGGTGGTGGAGAATATCGGCACCCTCTACGGCAAGCGGATCGTGCTCACGGACAGCAGCGGCCTGGTGGTCGCCGATTCTCAGGGGGAGATTTCCGGCGAGCATTTCCAGCTTGACTGGCCGAGCCGGGTGCTCACGGCCCCGGACAGCGACCAGGCGCTGGGTACGGTCTACGTCAGCCCGGAGGCCTCGCTGGGTTTTGCCTTGGCCCAGAGTCTGGCTGATTCGACCCGGGTAGTGCTCCTCTGGGGAGGCTTACTGGCCAGTGCCGTGGCTATCGTGCTTGCCTTCGTGCTCTCGCGCCGCGTCTCGGCTCCAGTGCTGGCGCTCACTATGGCTACCAGACGTCTGGGCAAGGGCGATTTTTCCCAGCGGATTAGCCTTCGGGCGAAGGGTGAGATGGGGGAGCTGACCCAGGCCTTCAACTCTATGGCCGGCGAGCTGGAGCGTGGTGAAAAGCTGCGGCAGAATATGGTGGCCGATACCGCCCACGAGCTGAGGACGCCGCTCTCCAACATCAGGGGTTACATCGAAGCCATTCAGGACGGCATGATTACCGCAGATGCGGCTACCATTCGCTCCCTCGATGAGGAGGTGAGCTTGCTGTCCCGGCTGGTTGACGACCTTCAGGAGCTGGCTTTAGCCGATGCCGGTGAGCTGAAATTGGCTCGCCAGACGGAAAGCATCGGCGTGCTCATCGGTCAGATTGTGGCCGCACAGCAGTCGAAGGCGTCGGCTAAAGGGGCGGCCATCTCCCTTAAGCTGCCGAAGCGGCTGCCGGCGGTGAACATTGATGCCCACCGTATCAGCCAGGTGCTGCGTAATATCCTGGAGAATGCCATCGCCCATACTAACCGGGGCGATACCATAACCGTGAGCGCCGGGAAACGGGGCGATTGGGTGGAGATAAGCGTGGTTGATACCGGCGAGGG
>JAFGFP010000095.1 GCA_016931015.1 Dehalococcoidales bacterium | reverse complement strand
TTAGCCACGCTGACCGCCTGGTCGTAATCTTTAACCCCAACCACAGTCAGCACCGCCGAATCAAGCTCAAAGTCTGCCCGATGCCGGGTGGGGTCAGCACCCGCAGACCAGAACATGAAGACTACCTTAGGTTTAGCCTCTGCCATTTTACTGCCTCCTAACCTCGCTCATGTAACGGGAAATACTGGCAGGAGTGGGAGGACTCGAACCCCCGACCGGCGGTTTTGGAGACCGCTGCTCTCCCAACTGAGCTACACTCCTACCTCGAAAACTATTTTAACATAATTCCGCGAAAAGCCGAAGCCGCCGAGACCGCCGCTAGTCTATGGGGCGCTCGTTGAGGGGCCGGACGGTACGGTCGCTACCCGCCGTGGGCAGTAACGCCACCGGCTCCGTAAGCTCGAAACCGCCGCTCAGTATCCATTCTTTCAGGGTAGCGGCAATCTCCAGCGCCCGCGAGTAGCTGGAGAGAGAGGCGGTGGGGACATCCTTACCCCGAAGGGTAATCCGCCCGCTCTTGAGCGCGGCGTAGCTCACCTCGGCCAGGACATCCGGCCTGAGTAAAGGATAGTCACCCGAATAGTCCACCACCGGAGCCAGAATCTCATCGTCGGTTACCGCAGTATAGCGCACGATTTCCTCGGAGAGCACCGGTATCGGTACCCCGACGCCCACCGTCAGGCTGGCGCCGTAGCCCATCATACTGGTTCCCATCAGCCACCGCGGCGCCATCTGCTTCAAATCACCGATGACAGCCAGGGTGCCCGCCCCCCTGGTGGGCACGCCGTTATCCGAACGCGGCACGTTCGGGTCGTGCTGAGTCCCCGGCCAGGCGACATAGCCGATACCCCCGCCCAGGAATATCCTGGTACCGATGCCGATGGTCTTGTAATACGGGTCGTTGAGCAGGGGCGAGAGCTGCCCGGCGCTGCAGAAGTTGGCGCTGCCCAAATTGGGCTTCAAGACCCCCATGTAGGTATAAACCGTCTTGTCCGAGAGGTTCACGGCCACGTTGTAGTTCTGGTAGGCGTTCCTCATGTTGAAGAGCACGGCGTCGTTTAAGTCCTTTATGTTTATCCAGGTCTCGAGCTTCTTCCTGGGGTAACAGTCCGTGCCGTAAGAGGTGGCTATCAGACGGATGTCCTTCCCGGCCACCAGCTCCTCGATTACGTGCCCGCCGCCGTAGTTAAACTCGCCGGGGTAGGCCCGGTTCCGGGGGTCGTCGTCGGGGAGGGCGTCGGCCCCGACAAACAGGTCTACCGCAGCAAACCCCGTGTAGACCGGGACGCCGTTGAGGTAGGTCTTACCGCCGCCCAGCTTGATTCTCGGTTTGGAGTGGCCGATATTAAGATAAGCCCCCGAGGAGCACATCGGGCCGAAGGTGCCGGTGGTGACGACATCCACCTCCCGGGCGGCGCGCTCCGCACCGCGCTCCCTGACAATGCCGATGATCTCCTCGGCGGTAACTACTACCGCCTTACCCTCTTTTATCTTCTGGTTTATTTCTGCTATTGTCTTCGCCATATCTTTAAGATAATAATGTGAAATACCCGACTTGTCAATCCAGGCTCAACCACACTTGTCGACTATCAGGGTAGAACTCTGAGGATCAAGTTTAGTATGATAACATAACTCTCGGGCCTGAAAGGAAACCATGAAAGTATCCGTAATCCTGGCACACCCCGACCCCAAAAGCTTTAGCCACGCCCTGGCCGGGGCAGCCTTAAAGGTCTTGAACGCCAACGGTCACCAGGTTAACCTTCACGACCTCTACCAGGAGAAATTCCCCCCGCTCCTCCCGGCGCGCGAGATTCCCAGAGGCGCTACTTTACCGAAGATAATAAGCCGGCACTGCTCGGAAATCTCGGACGCGGACGGAATCATCGTGATTCACCCTAACTGGTGGGGGCAGCCGCCCGCCATCCTGAAAGGCTGGATTGATAGAGTGCTGCGCCCCGGAGTCGCCTACACCTTCGCCGAAGGGGACAAAGGCGACGGCGAGCTAATCGGGCTTCTTAAAGCGGGGGTAGTGCTGGTATTCAACACCTCGAACACGCCGGAGGCCAGAGAACTAGCCGTCTACGGCGACCCCCTGGAAACCCTATGGAAGAACAACATGCTGGTATCCTGCGGCGTAAAGAGCTTTTACCGCAGGAACTTCGGGGTTATCGTCACCAGCACGTTAGGGCAGAGGCGGGAGTGGCTCCGGGAAGCCGGGGAAATCACCGACCGGCACTTCCCCAAGACCGCCTGACCACAGGCGCTAAGTGGGGAAGGGGGGACTCGAACCCCCACGTCTTGCGACACCAGATCCTAAGTCTGGCCCGTCTGCCAGTTCCGGCACTCCCCCAATGGCTAACAATACTATAGCACGCCGCAATACGGCTCTCAAGCAGCCCGAATCCGGCCGGGGTATTGACAAATCAAGATTTGGTGATACACTACTAATACTAAAGTATGACCTCAAACCCGGCACGGGAGGCACATCATGTGAATGACGGGCAAGAGAGCCGGTAATTCACCTGGGGAAAAGGAGGTGACAGAAGGTGAGTCGGAAGAAGAAACTAATCCTGATTGGCATCGCCATGGCCCTGGCGGTGGGCGTCGGCGGGGCGGCGTACGCCTATACAGAAATGGACGGGCATCAGGACGTGGGCGGCCACAAGCTCATCGGCGTCGGCGAGATGGGGTATTACGATAACCCAACCCTCTGGGACCAGGAGGAATGGTGGGACACCAGCTTCATTATTACCAACCCCAACTGCGATAGAGACCTCACCATAGAGTGGGTATCGCTCATCGCCGGCGATGAACAGGTCATCGCCGAGGGCACGCCGGACGACTGGTACGACTACGCTAACCTGGACGTACCCGAGACACTCAGCGCCCATGAGGTATGGCAGGTCAGCATCGCTGAATTGTTAGGCGAACTTCTGGGTTCTGACCCTCTCGATGTCATGTATAACTTCGCCCTCAGCAAGTACACCCTTGAGGTAACCTGGAGCGGCGTCAGATGGCGCGGCTGGTGGGGCTGGGGCTGGTGGGGATGGTGGGGCTCCGACCGACCGCTTCTCGGCTGGCAGAAGGAAAAGTGCGGAACCTACGTGCCGACGATATACTATGTTAACGGCGTCAGCGAAAATGCCTGGAACAGCTTTTGTATCTCCGAGGCGGAGATGCAGGTCTTCCCCAACCGCGTCGGCTTCGAAGCGGGACTACCCTACTTCCCGTCTGACTGATTAGAGAGGCGAGGTTACCCTTATATCGGGTAAAAGGAGGCAAAAAGTGAGTCGGAAAAAGAAATTAATCCTGATTGGTTCAGCGATAGCCCTGGCCGTGGGCCTCGGCGGGGTGGCTTACGCCAACGGTATAGTGCATCAGAACGTGGGCGGCAGCAAGCTCCTCGGCATCGGCGAGATGGGATACTATGAGATTACCGACTTCATGGCGGAATGGTGGGACACCAATTTCATCATCACCAACCCCAACTGCGACCGCTACCTCACCATAGAGTGGGTGTCGCTGGTCGCCGGTGAGGACAGTGATGAGTGGTATGCGGAACAGGTCATCGCCGAGGGTACCCCGGACGACTGGTACGACTACGCTAACCTGGACGTACCCGAGACACTCAGCCCCCACGAGGTATGGCAGGTCAGCATCGCCGGGCTTCTCTCCGATATCGAAGGCAACTACGACCCCGATTACTTCATGGATTATTATGACCTCACTAAGTACACCCTGGAGATTACCTGGAGCGACGAGAGCTGGCAGGGGTGGTGGGCCTGGCGCTGGGCCAGCGGCCGCCCGCTTATCGGCTGGCAGAAAGAGAAGTGCTGGAGCTGGCCCGCAGGTTTGACACCAACTGCCATGGATGCCTGTATTCCCGGCTTCAGCATCTCCGAGGACGAGATGCAGGTCTTTCCTCAGTACTCCCGCTTCCAGGCGGGCGAGCCTTACTTCGCAGTCATCCCGGCAAACGGCGGCGGCTAAATAGCAGCGGGCTAGCAGCCGGAAACGGCCTGAAGATAGCAGAAGAGGGGTGGCCAATAAGGTCACCCCTCTATTATTGTATAACCAACCAAGATTCCACACCCCGCTATCCCCACCACCAGTCGCCGGCAAGAAGCCGCTAACCTATCCCGCAGCCTCTTTTAACCCGGCTACAAGGTAGCTCTATCGCTACCTAAAACTCAGGCTATTCGAACTCGCCCTTACCCAGCGACACGAAGATAATAGCCAGTATTCCCAGAATCGGCATGATGAAGAGGGAGAGAATAGAACCGCCCAGCGACAGCCCCCAGCGCCTGCGCTTAAGGGCGCTGATGCCACCACAGAGAGCGATTATGCCGAAGACAAGGACTACGATGGCCGCAATCGTAAGCCACATGGTGGCGCCGCCAATAAATTGCTCCATCGCCCCGGTAATATCAATGGCGCCCGGCCCCCACCAACCCCCAGACCACTGTTCCAACCACGAACTCAAGTTAGCCCCGCCGAGCATTCCCAAAGCACCGGATATGATAAACAAGATGACGCTGCCCACAATACCCATCGCCCCGGTAATGATAGTCATGACACCCGCCGTCGTCGGCTTCCATGTGCGCTCCATGAGATTTACCTCCTGTAAAGAATTTGGTAATCTATGCGCTACTTTACACCATTTCGTAGCCAGCCGCAATAGGTTTTCTACCTAAAACGAGCCGAGTTGCTATTTACCCCCGGCCTCGACCACGGCGCGCGCGGGAAATTCCTCGTCGGCCAGAGAGATGAATATCATGGACAGCGTCCCCAAAACCGGCATACAGGGAATCGCGAAGATAGCCCCGACAACCGCCAGCCACCAGACCCGCCGCCTCAGGGCGAAGATGCCGCCGATTACGGCGACTATCCCCAGGATGATGGTGGGCACGCCAAAGGGCTCAAACCCGAAGAGGCCCCCCGACTCGCTGACGAAATCGCCCATGAGACTGACGATAGCACCGCCCCCGATGCCTATCAGCCCGGCGATAATGCCGGTGATACCGGCCGCTATCGGTTTCCAGGTCTTTAGCACCAGCTTCACCCCCTGATTCCATGAGTCTACTCTGTCCCCAGAGTGCCTAATTTTAGCCCCAAACCGGGAATTTTGCAAGCCCCGGGAGCGCCTTTTGTTGAAGGAGAGGACGGGTAAATAGTATAATGTCAGGGACTACCCCCGCTTGTCACCAGTGAGTAATCGGGCTACGGGCTGGCCAAGCACCTTACTTCACTCCGCTGGCTGCGTAGTGCGATTCCGGTAGTAACCGGGATTACGTTACAGAGGAGGGGAAGAAAGTGAAACTTAAGGGTAAGGTAGCTCTGGTAACCGGGGCCGGCTCCGGGATGGGGCAGGCCATCGCTGCTCTGTTTGCCCGGGAAGGGGCTAAGGTGTCCGTGGTGGATATGGACGCCGCCCGGGGGCAGCAGACGGTCAGTCTAATCGAGCAGGCTAAGGGCCAGGGAAAGTTCATCAGCGCCGACGTGTCTAAGTCCGCGGACGTCGAGGGCATGATTAAGACCACCGTGGCCGCCTACGGCCGGCTCGATATCCTGGTCAACAACGCCGGAGTACCCATGGGCCCGACCCCGATTGAAGAGGTCAGCGAAGACCTCTACGAACGCATCATGGCGGTCAACGTCAAGGCCATATACCTAGCCGCCAAGTACGCAACCCCCATAATGCGGCAGCAGGGCGGGGGGATTATCATCAACGTAACCTCCATCGCCGGGGTAAGACCGCGCCCCGGCCTCAATGTCTACTGCGCCTCCAAGGGCGGGGCCATCGTCCTGACCAGGGCCTTAGCCATCGAGCTCGCGGCGGACAACATCAGGGTCAACTCCGTCAGTCCGGTAGCCACCGATACCCCCATGCTGGCCAAGTTTATCGGCGAGGACAAGGACTACGAGAAGGGGCGAGAGAAATTCATCTCCACCATTCCCCTGGGCCGGCTGGCCACCCCGGAAGACATCGCCCAGGCGGCGCTTTATCTCGCTTCCAGTGAAGCCTCGCTGGTCACCGGCATTAACCTTGAGGTAGACGGCGGCCGGGGGATTTAGCCACCCCTTTCCCCCGGCGAAGGTTGAGAGTGAACCGTGTCAGTCTCAAACCGGTACGCATTTAGCAGGCCACTACTAAAGGAGCGTCTTACCTCCCTGCTCAGGGAGCGGGTGGCGGTTACCATATCCCCCGACGTCTTACGCCTCATGAAGCAGGCCCAGGCCGGGGAGACCTCAGATAGCGCCCGGGAGATGCTCAAGACGCAGATTGAGAACGTCCTCATGGCGCAGAAACAGAGAAAGCCGGTGTGTCAATCTCCCGGCTTCCCCACCGCCTACATCCGGTACGGCGGCTGCGTCAATATCAGCGAGCTGGTCGCGGTGCTTAAGGAAGAGATAGTGAGCGCCACCGGGGACGGCTTCCTGAGACCGAGCATGGTGCACCCCCTCACCCGCAAGAACAGCGGCGATAACTCCGGCATCGGCGTACCCAATATAGAGCTGGAGCACGACGCCGCTATAGACTTCCTGGAGATTATAATTAGCTTTAAGGGCTGCGGTGCCGAGCTGGGTAACGCGGTACGGATATTCACCCCGGCCCAGATCGGCGAGAATGCCGCCGGAATTAAAGAGTTCGTTATCGACACGGTAATCAAGGCCGGCGGCAAACCCTGCCCGCCCTTTGCTATCGGTATCGGTATCGGGGGGCAGATGGACGTCGCCGCCAAGCTGAGCCGTCGCGCCGTGAGCATCAGGAAGTGGGACGACCGTAACCCCGACCCGATGCTGGCCGCCCTGGAAGAGGAGCTACTCGCTAAGATTAACCAGCTGGGCATCGGCCCCGGCGGCATCGGCGGTAAGACTACGGCTCTGGCCGTCAAAATCGGCATGAGCCATACCCACACCGCCATCTGCCCGGTAGCCGTTAACTTCTACTGCTGGGTCGCCCGCCGGGCCGGGATGAGAATCTACCCCGACGGCGAGACGCAGTACCCCTTCGACGAGGAGGTTGGCCCGTGAAGACAGCCAGGCTAACGACCCCGATTAGCAAAGAAGAGGTAACCAGGCTGGATGCCGGCGACGTGGTCTATATCAGCGGCCTGGTCTACACGGCGCGCGACATGGCCCACCTCAGGCTGAAGAAGCTGTTAGCCGACAAAGAGAACCTGCCCGAGGACTTCGAGGGCGGGGTTATCTTCCACGCCGGACCCGTGGTCAAGAAAGTCAGAGGCGGCTGGAAAATCTGGGTTATCGGCCCGACCACCAGCGTCCGCATGGAGCCCTACGCCGACATGGTGGGTCGGCTCGGCATAAGGGCCATCGTGGGCAAGGGCGGCATGGGTGAGAGCACCCTTAAAGCCCTCGCCGAGTACGGCGGCATCTACCTGCTGGCGGCACCCGGCTGCGGCGTGGTGCACTCCCAGGCCGTAAAGAGGGTCTTACGCGTGCACTGGCTCGAGGAAATGGGAGTTCCGGAGGCCATCTGGGTAATGGAGGTCATTAACTGGGGCCCGCTCGTGGTGGGCATGGACGCTCACGGACGGAGCATCTTTAAGGATATCGCCCGGAAAGCCACCGCCCTCAAAGAAGGGTGGTTTCCCGCCTGAGCTGTCTCGGGGTGGAGATAAGAGAGTAAACGGCCTCACATCACTCATTTAATCTCCCCCCACACCCCATCCCCATATAGCTTCCCCAACCTCACCGGGAGGAGCTTATTACTCAGGTCACCAGCGGCCTTAGTATAGACCTTAATGTAGTTAGCGGCCAGCCCCGACCAGACGCCTTTAGAGCGCTGCTCGAACAAGACCGGCAGGGTCTTACCCAGGAAGCGGCGGCGGAAGCCCCAGGCGCTCTCTTCGGCCAGACGGAGCATCACCTGGCTGCGCTGCTTCCTAACCCGGTCGCTAACCTGGCCGGGAAGCCCGGCCGCTTTGGTGCCGCTGCGCCGTGAGTAAGCGAAAACATGGATACGGGCAAACTCCATACTGCGGCAGAAAGCCAGGCTCTCCTTAAATTCAGCCTCGGTTTCGCCGGGGAAGCCGACCATGACGTCGGTGGTAATGGCGACATCGGGGACAGCCCGCCGAATCAGGGAGACCGCCGCTTCATAATCGGCGCGCAAGTAACGGCGCCCCATGCGATGCAGCACACCGTCGCTCCCGCTCTGGAGACAGAGGTGAACGTGGGGACACAGCCGCTCGTCCCCGAAGAGGGCGATAAGCTCCTTAGAGACCTCCCCGGGCTGGAGCGAGGACAGTCTCAACCTCTCCATCCCGGTCTCCGCCAGGATGCGCCCGAGCAGGCCCGTCAGGTTAAGCCCGCTATCACCGTAAGCACCGACCCTGACCCCGGTCAGGACCGCCTCCCGGTAGCCTTGAGCGGCGCGTTCCCTCACCAGGCCGACTATCTCGCCGGCGGGCAGGCTTATCTCTACACCTCGCACCAGGGGCACAATGCAGTAGCTACAGAAGTTACGGCAGCCGTCCTGAATCTTGATAAAGGCACGGGTACGTAATCCCTGGTAGCTGCCCACCAGCCCCGAAGCCGGAGGTTTTAATAAACCGGACTCCTCCAGCCGCCGTATCAAGTGCGGCTTATCCCGGTTACCCAGGACGAGGTTAACCCCACCGACCTCGGCTAGCTCCCGGGGCGCCCGCTCCGCGTAGCAGCCGGTTGCCACCACCAGGGCCTCGGGGTTAAGACGGCGCGCCCGCCGCAAGAGGTAGCGGGACTTACGGTCGGCAGTGTGGGTAACCGTGCAGGTATTGAGGATGTAGATATCGGCCCGGGCCGGCGCGGCCACTAGCTCATAACCCACCCCCGCAAACTGCCGGGCCAGGGCCTCTGTCTCCGCCTGGTTCAGCTTACAGCCCAGGCTGTCTAAGGCAATCTTCACCATCCGGAAGTGCTCCCTGAATCTGTCACTAAGGAAATTATATCGCCCGTGTTTACAGGGGGTCAATCGGGGAGGCCAGGGCGTCTTTATTGAAGTCCGAGGCGCTGATTAAGTATAATATTAACAACGCTAGAAAATACCCCCGAGGGAGGAAAGGCAAAATGGTATATGGTAAACGGATGGACCACCTGACAGACACCTTCAAGGATGAAGAGCAGCGTAAGGACTGGCTCTTCCTGAGCCGGGACGAAACCGATGATGAAGCCCTCATCAGAAGGGTGGTCCGGGATGCGCGGGAAATGCAGCTTAAATACCGTGCTTGTGGTCAGACCTGCCTCTACCCCCTGTCGCTCCACCTTGGTCTGGGAGGCCGAGAGACGACGGTTGCCATGACTACCCTCACCGGCGGCTTCGGCGGCGGCGAGATTTGCTGCGCCCTGGTAGGCGGCATCGCTGCCATTGGTCTGGAATTCGGCAGGGTCGACTTTAACGAATGGGGCGGCCCCCGCTCCAAGGGGCACAGCACCTTCACCCTGGCTCAGGCCTACTCCGGTGAACTCCGGGAGCGCTTCATGCAGCGCACCGGCGGCCT
>JAFGFP010000094.1 GCA_016931015.1 Dehalococcoidales bacterium | reverse complement strand
TGCGCGTAGAGTCGGCCAAGATGTATAAGTCCACTAGCTACCTGTTCGGTGTCAATATCGAGCGGTTGCAGGAGCCTTTGGACAAGAGCCGGGAAGGCCTTGAGGAGTGGCTCAAGGCAAACATGGAGCAGGCAGGGCCGGGTACCGGGCGTCAGGGCTGCATGGGTGGTGGCCTCCTCGGCAGCTAGTTAAGCTTCTCTCCTGACTAAGCAAACATCCCGCCGTCGATACCGATAACCTGTCCGGTAATGTAGCTGGCCCGGTCGCTGGCTAAAAATCCGGCCAGTTCGGCGACATCCTCCGGCTTTCCGTAACGCTTCAGGGCGATAAAGTCCAGCACCGCCTCTCTGTTGGCCTGGGGCATCTTATCCGTCATCTCGGTCATGATAAAGCCCGGGGCGATGGCGTTGGCGGTTATGTTGAGCGAACCCACCTCTTTGGCGATACTCTTGGTGAAGGCGATAATGCCGGCTTTAGAGGCAGCGTAGTTGGTCTGCCCCGCGTTACCTATCCTGCCGGCAATCGAGGCCATGCTTATGATGCGTCCCCAGCGCTGCCGCATCATGGAGCGCAGGGCGAACTTGGTGCAAGTATAGGTTCCCCTGAGGTTGGTATCGATGACGGAATCCCAGGCTTCGTCGGACATCTTGAGGAGCAGGGTATCTCGGTTGATGCCGGCGTTATTCACCAAAATGTCAATCTTCTCCCAGCGGGAGGTAATCTCCTCGACCATGGCCTTAACGGCTTCGCTGTCTCTCACGTCGGCAACGGCGCTCATGGCCTCGCCGCCCTGTCCCTTTATCTCGGCGACGGCCTGCTCGGCGGTATCCTGGGCGATGTCGCAGATGACTACCTTAGCCCCCATACCGGAGAGCTTAAGAGCTATGGCCTTACCGATGCCGCGGGAGGCTCCGGTTATCAGCGATACCTTGCCCGCCAGTTCTAAAGATGCCTGGTCACTCATCCTTAAGCCTCCTTAAATTTTTTGAGGACGATACAGCAGTTCTGCCCGCCGAGACCGAAGCTGTCCTTGAGGCAGATGTTGACATCCGCCTTGCGGGCTACGTTGGGCACGTAGTCCAGGTCGCATTCCGGGTCAGGGGTCTCATAGTGTATCGTGGGTGGGATAATGCCGTGTTTTAGGGTCAGTAGGGCGCCGATGGACTCGACAGCGCCGCCGGCGGTTATCATGTGGCCGAACATGGACTTGGAGGCGCTGATGGGAATCTTATAGGCCCGCTCCCCGAAGACCGTCTTGATGGCCCGGGTCTCGCTGACGTCGTTCAGCTTGGTGCTGGTGCCGTGGGCGTTGATAAAGTCGACCTCGTCCGGGGTTACCCCGGCGTTACGCAGGGCGCTCTGCATGGCCAGGGCTTCGGTTTCTGAGTTGGGGGCGGTGGCGTCGTAGGCGTCGAATATCCAGCCGGCGCCGGCAACCTCACCCAGGATGGGGATGTCCCGTTTCCGGGCGTGCTCCAGGGTTTCCAGGACGAGCACCCCGCAGCCTTCCCCGTAGACGAAGCCGTTGCGGTTAAGGTCGAAGGGGCGGCAGGCTTTCTCCGGGTCCGGCTCCTTGGTCAGGGCCCCCAGGACGCTGAGTGCGGAGACGGTCATCTCATCCAGCGAGGCGTCGGAGGCGGCCACAATCATGACGTCGGCATAGCCCAGGCGGATGAAATTCAGGGCCGTGCCGATGGCGTCGGTGCCGCTGGCACAGAGGCTGTTAACGCTGGTGTTGGGGCCGCGTGCCTTTAAGAGCAGCCCCAGCTGCAAGGATACCACGCTGGGAGATGCCTTGGTGAAGAAAAGCGGGTCGGCCCGGCGGCCTCCTTTGAGTAGCCCCCAGCCCTCGGCGATGAACTTATGCTCCAGCATGTTGGAGCTGACGATACCCACCCGTTCCGGCTGTTCCTGGGTTATATCCAGCTTGGCCTGGGCGATGGCTTCTTTGGCGGCCGGAACAGCTAAGTGAACCCCGCGCCGGGTGCGCTGGGCCATCTTCGGGTCCATGTGCTCTGCCGGGTCGAAGTTCTTTACCTCGCCGGCTACTTTTACGGCGTAGTTGGTGGTGTCAAAACAGGTGATGCGGCCGATGCCTGATTTTCCGGCTATCAGGTTTGTCCAGAATTCATCCCGGTTTAGACCGATAGGGCAAACGACACCCATCCCGGTGACAACCACTCGCTTCGTATCCAAAATCCCCCTCCTTTATTCAAGACTGAAAGGTGCCAGGGAGGTACCTCCATCAATAGTGATCGTCTGTCCTCTTATCATAAAGGCTGCCTCGCTGCAGAGAAAGGCAACCACGCCGGCAATATCTTCGGCGCTGACCAGCCTTCCGGCTGGTGGCGTCGGTGGCGGGGCGGGCATCTCCTGTTCCCCGCCGCTGGCGTAGAGCATACCGCTGGCCGTGGGCACCAGCGAGGCGGCCACAGCGTTGACGCAGATGTCCCTGGAGGCAAGCTCGATAGCCAGGTAGCGGGTCAGGGCCTCGAGGGTAGCCTTGGACACGCCGATGGCGGTATACTTCGGAAGCACGAAGGACGAGCCGAGGCTCGAGATGGACACTATCTTGCCCCCCCTCTTCCCCATAAGCCGGGCGGCGTGCTGGGCGCAGAGAAGCAGGGCCCGGGCGTTTATGTCCATGGTCCACTCCCAGACCTTGGCGTCAAGCTCCAGAGCCGAGCGGGGAAGGCCGGAGGCGGCGTTGTTCACCAGGATATCCAGCCGCCCGAAGCTACCGGAAATGGTGTCGAACATCTCATCGACCTTTTCCGGGTCGCCGACGTTGGCTCTGATGACCTGGCTGGTTACCCCCAGCGCCTCGATTTCCCTGGCTGTCTCCTCGGCGGCTTCACGCCGGCGAAAGTAGTTCACGATGACATCGGCGCCTTCACCGGCCAGCTTAAGGGCTATGGCCTTGCCGATGCCGCGGGAACTGCCCGTGACTAGGGCTACCTTACCTTTAAGCATTACCCTTTCTTTTCGGCTACCCGAGCCTCAACGTAGCTCACGAAATCGCCGAAGTTCTTGAACTTCTGGGCGTCCTCGTCGGGGATCTCGATACCGAATTCGTCTTCCAGGGCTACCAGCACCTGAACCATGTCTAAGGAGTCGGCTTTCATATCCTGAAAGGTAGCCTCAGGCTTAAGGATTTCCCGGTCGCAGTGTACGATTTTGACCACGATGTCTTTGACGGTGTCTTCAACAGCTGACATAATAACTCCTTTCACACATTAATATGTTCTTGTATCTTGGCTAACTCCGCCTTGAGATTGTTTATGACGTCACTCTCTACGGCCCTCTGGGCGTTTTCTATGGACTTAACTACCGCCGGGGCCCGGCTGTGGCCGTGCATCTTGAGTACCACTCCGTCGATCCCCCAGATGAGCCCGCCCCCGATACTGTTGGGCGAGGCCAGTGAGGCGACGGCTTTCTTGCCCTTGCGCTTGATTAGATGGCCGATTACGGGGTACTTGTTTATCTTCTCCAGGAAGTACTTGGCTACCATCTGGCCCCCGCTCTCGCTGAGCTTAAAAACGCAGTTACCGGTGAAGGCATCGCAGACGATGACATTAGCCTCGCCGGTGAGGATGGCGTGGCCTTCCACGTTGCCGATGAAGTTCAGGCCGCTCTTCTTGAGCAGCTGGTAGGCCTCCCGCACCAGTCGGTTGCCCTTGCTTTCCTCGGCACCGACGTTGAGCAGGGCTACCGTCGGCTTGGGAATACCCAGGAACGTCCGGGCATAGACGGTGCCGATAACGGCGAAGGTGAGTAAGTGGTGCGGCTTACAGTCCATGTTAACCCCGAGGTCGAAGATGGCGGTCTTGGGGGCCAGGGTGGAGAGGACCCCGCCGATTACCGGGCGGTCGACACCCGGTATCGTGCCCAGGTACTGCAGGGCGCTGGTAACCAGCGAGCCGGTGGCGGTGGCCCCGACGATGGCGCTTGCCTCCCCCGACTTCACCAGCTTGGTGGCGATGGCTATCGACGAGTTGGGTTTGCGGCGGACGGCAAGAGCCGGGTTCTCCGCCTCTTTGATAACGAAATCGGCGTCCACGCAGCGAATCGGTAGCTGTGCGGCGTCGTGTTTGGCCAGCTCTTCCTCGAGGGTGCTGAGCGGGCCGACCAGGATAAGCTCCAGGTTATTCTTTTGCGCTGCCGCCACGGCACCGGCGACTATCTCCTGAGGAGCATAATCGCCGCCCATGGCGTCAATAGCTATACTTACTCTTGGTTTAGGCTCGGTCATAAACCGTGTCCCCTTTTCCCTCTCTACCCGGTTACTGAAGTCTGACGACCGACCCGCCGCTGATGACCACGTCCCCGTTCTGGTTACGGCACTCGAAGCTGCAGTTTACGTAGGGGACGTCTTCTTTATACTCGATGGAATCAATCTGGCCGCTGGCGGTTATGTTGTCCTGAGGGCGGGCCGCCGCCTTGAAGCGGATGGAGAGCTTGCCTCCCTTGAGCCAGCTCTGGCCGAAGGCCTGGGTCATCATCTCCGAGGCGTAGGCGAGAATAAGCATGCCGTGGGCGATAGTCCCCTTGAGAGGGGTCTTGGCGGCGAAGGCTTCATCGACGTGTATCGGGTTAAAGTCGCCGCTGGCCTCGGCATAGAGATTTATCTTCTGCTGCGTGACGTGCTTGGTAACCGAGGGCAGGCTATCACCCTGGTGAAGGTCTGCTAGGTTCGGTTTTTCTTTCAAATCAGGCGTTCCTCTTTTAAGTTGCTAGTTCGGTGCGGCGATGGTGGCCTTGCCCGAGAGCACCGGCTCCCCGGATTCGTCCAGGACGTTTATCTGGAGCACAATCAGGTTCAGGTTGCCCCGCGCCAGCTTCTGGCCTATCTTGCCGCCGCAGCTTACCCGGGAGCCGATGGGCACGAGCTTGAGGAATTCAAACTCCTGGGAGGCGTGTATCGAGCCCGGGGGTACGGTAAAAGATTGCGCCAGCGCCGTCATGGCGCAGGCGGCTATGGCTAAAGGGGGTATCATTCCCAGTGCCAGGAAATCGGCCGACTCATCCACCGCTTCCAGATACTTGGCGACAGTCGGCTCACTCAGTTCGTAACTGGTCGGTGAGAACTCAAAACCTACCGGTAGCTCTTTAAAGCTCAGGGGCGAGCTATTCTCTTTTTCCTTCATTCACAAGTCCTGGTAAGTTACGAAGAATCTTCCGGCTAGTGCTTACCAGCCTGGTTGAATTTTCTTGTAAATATAAACTACATCGAGCCTCGCTGTCAAGTGGTTAGCGGATAAACGGCTCTGGTCTCCTGACGGTTACCCGCAGGGGTTACCGCCAGCGCCGCGCGTGGGCCTGCTTCAGCTGCTTTAAGTGTTGCCGGAAGTCTGCCGAGGTGATGTCATCGACGGCCAGCACCAGGGCGTTCTCTCTGTTATCGGTGTAGTAGCCGCGGCGTATGTGGAGCTGGTTGAGACCGTACTTGCGATACAGGCCCTGGGCGGCGATATTAGAAGCCCGTACCTCCAGGGTAAGAAGGTTGGCCCCCAGCTCCAGCGCCAGTTCAATCATGGAGATGAGCAGAAGCTCGCCGATTCCCCGGCGGCGGTGGCTCTTACGCACGGCGATATTGGTTATGTGGGCTTCGTTAGCCATCATCCAGAAGCCGGCGAAGCCGACGATGTTTCTCACCCGGCCGGTTACCGTCACCGGGCTGCCCTCATCGGAGACCACCTCGTGAGCGACGATATAGTGAGCCAGTCGTGTCCCCAGCTCACGCCGATAGTTTGCCGGAGGCCACATGGTGGGGAAGGCTTCCTGGTCAATATCAGTGACCTGGCTTAAGTCTTCGTGACACATCGGGCGCACGCGGTAAGGCAAACTGCTGTCCCCCGCTAAGGCTTGGTTTTCGCGGTTATTGTAGCATATTCCGGGCGCATGGCGACACAGCCGGTAAGAATTATTAAGGAATTATTAATACTGCTTAATAATTCGCCTATCTTTTTACGGCCCCTTCCGTTATAATTTATGCACAGGGTAATGCCCAGATTACCG
>JAFGFP010000093.1 GCA_016931015.1 Dehalococcoidales bacterium | reverse complement strand
TCCCGAACACGGAAGTGAAACGCCTCAGCGCAGACGATACTGAAGGGGCAACTCTTTGTGGAAAATATGCCACTGCCAGGAGGCTTTTTGTTAGGTGCAAGGCCAGAAACAGCCGGGGCCAATTTTGACCTTTGATATCCAGTGCTTTATAATCAATAGGTAGCGATACTGCTGGCGGTATCGGAGTAAATCTAGGAAGCGAAGATGGCCAGCCGATTCGAGAAATTCTCAGAGCGAGCCCGCCGGGTTCTGACCCTGGCCCAGGAAGAGGCGCAGAACCTTAACCACAGCTACATCGGCACCGAGCATATTCTGCTCGGTTTGGTGCGGGAAGAAGAGGGGGTAGCCGCCAAGGTTCTCGCTAACCTGGGAGCGGGCCTGAGCAAGGTACGGGCTTCCGTGGAGTTCGTCATCGGGCGCGGGGAGAAGCCCGGCTCCGGGGAGACCGGACTTACCCCCAGAGCGCGACGGGTTATCGAACTGGCCATCGACGAAGCGCGCTATCTGGGCCATAATTATATCGGCACCGAGCACCTTCTGCTCGGGCTGCTGCGCGAGGGAGAGGGGATTGCCGCCGGGGTCTTAGACAGCTTCGGGATTACCCTGGAGCGAGCCCGCACCGAGACCGAGCGCGCCCTGAGCAGCACCCCCCCCAAGTCGCGACCGACCCGCAGCACCAGCCGCACCCCGGCCCTGGACCAGCTGGGTATCAACCTGACCGAAGCGGCCCGTGTCGGTAAGCTCGACCCGGTTATCGGACGCGCCAAAGAGATCGAGCGCGTTATTCAAATCCTGAGTCGTCGCACCAAGAACAACCCGGCCCTTATCGGCGAGCCCGGGGTGGGGAAGACGGCCATTGTCGAGGGGCTGGCCCATCGCATCGTGGCCGGGGACGTGCCCGAGACGCTGGAGGGTAAGCGACTGATTGCCCTGGACATGGGGGCGGTGGTCGCCGGCACCAAGTATCGGGGCGAGTTCGAAGAACGCCTGAGAAAGATTATCGAAGAGATAAAGACCGCCGGCAACTGCGTGCTCTTCGTCGATGAGTTCCACACCATGGTCGGCGCCGGGGCGGCCGAGGGGGCGGTGGACGCCGCCAACCTGCTGAAACCGGCCCTGGCCCGGGGGGAACTGCAGTGCATCGGGGCCACTACCCTCGACGACTACCGTAAGTACGTCGAGCGAGACGCAGCCTTAGAGCGCCGCTTCCAGCCGGTGCTGGTCGAGGAACCCTCGGTCGAGGAGAGCCTGGAGATTCTCCAGGGCATTAAAGAGCGCTACGAAGAGCACCACCATCTGACCATCAGCGACGAGGCCCTGAACTCGGCGGTCACCATGGCCTCCCGCTACATCCCCGACCGCTTCCTGCCCGACAAGGCCATCGACCTTATCGACGAGGCCGCCTCCCGCGTCAGAATCAGGCACCGCACCGTCCCCATGACCCTGAAGGACGCCCGGCGTCTCGAGGACAGCGTACGCCGCGACAAGGACGCCGCCCTGGCGACCCAGCAATACGACTACGCCGCCGAGCTGCGCCAGCGGGAGATTCAGATTCAGGAAAAGATAAAGGAGCTTGAGTCCGAGTGGCAGGTGGCGCAGCAACAGCACGAAGCCATCGTCACCGTAGATGATATCGCCGAGGTAGTCAGCATGTGGACCGGTATCCCCGTAGTCCAACTGGCCGAAGACGAGACCGCCCGCCTGCTTCAGATGGAGGAGGTCTTACACCGCCGCATCGTGGGGCAGGACGAGGCCATCAGCACTATCTCTAAAGCCGTAAGACGGGCCCGGGCCGGCCTCAAAGACCCGCGGCGGCCCATCGGCAATTTTATTTTCTTAGGCCCGACCGGCGTCGGCAAGACCGAGCTGGTGAGGACGCTGGCCGAGTTCATGTTCGGCAGCGAGGACACCCTGATAAGGCTCGACATGAGCGAGTTCATGGAGAAGTTCGCCGTCTCCCGTCTGGTCGGAGCGCCTCCGGGATACGTCGGCTACGACGAAGGCGGCCAGCTGACCGAGTCGGTGCGGCGCAAGTCCTACTGCTGCATCCTGCTCGACGAGATTGAAAAGGCACACCCCGACGTCTTTAACATACTGCTTCAGATATTCGACGACGGTCACTTAACCGACGCCAAGGGGCGCCGCGTCGACTTCCGTAACAGCATCATCGTCATGACCAGTAACATCGGCGCCGAGCTGATTCGCAAGGGCTCCAGCCTCGGCTTTGCCGTAGGCAGCGACGAGGCGAAAACCCAGGAACAGTCCTACGAGCGAATGAAGGAGAAACTGCTCGGCGAGCTGAAGAAGGCCTTCCGCCCCGAGTTCCTAAACCGCATCGACGCCACCGTCGTCTTCCACCCGCTGAACAAGGAGCACATCAGAAAGATAGTCGACCTGATGCTTAACATCGTAAACGAGCGGCTGGAAGAGAAGGGGATGAAGATGGAGGTCACCGACGCCGCCAAGGACTTCCTGGGCGAGAAGGGCTACGACGAGGTCTTCGGGGCCCGACCCCTGCGCCGGGTGATTCAGGACATGGTCGAGGACAAACTCTCCGAGGGTATGCTCGGGGGCAAGTTCCAGTCGGGGGACACGGTGGTCGTCGACCTCCAGGACAGCGAGATTGTCATCCAACCTCAGGCGGTGGGGGCTGTACCGGGAGAAGGAAAACCCTGATTTACCTCAGCTTAAGGCAGCTTGTTGCCAGTTCGGGGGGAATTCGGCTATAATTGAACCGGAAACAACTGCTTATACCGGATGGTCTAGAACCAGCATCTTGTGTGCAAGGGTGGAGCCTTTGGCGAAAAACGAAAACTCCGCCCTTCAATTTTGCCAGAAAGGCTTGAAATCGGGGAGGTAGTAAAGACATGGCAGTAGACTGGGGAGAAGCCTTACGAATCGGCGGCACCGGCTTCGGCCTGGTGTTTCTAGTACTGGTTATTCTGGCCGTGGCCATAACAATTATCGGACTGGCGACCAGAAGGCTTAACCGCAAACAAGCAAATAACGAACAGAAGGGAGAATAGCATTGGCACAGGAGATTATTGAGGTTCCGATAACCGGGAAGATTCTCAGCGTCAACGTCAAAGCAGGCGACCAGGTAGCCGAGGGCGATGTCATCTGCGTCCTGGAATCAATGAAGATGGAGAACCCAATACTGGCGCCGGTAGGCGGCACCATCGGCCAGGTGAGCGTTAGCGCTAACCAGGTGGTCTCGCCGGGAGAAACTATCACCACTATCGACTACTAGAGACTAGAATAGAGAAAATATGTTCGGTCTTTTTGAAACAGGGTTTGCCAGTTTTACCTGGGGCAACGGCGTCATGCTGGTTATCGGTGGTGTCCTTCTCTACCTGGGCATCGTCAAGAAGATGGAGCCGCTGCTCCTGGTACCAATCGGTTTCGGGGTACTGCTGATTAATCTGCCCCTCGGCGGTCTCATGGAGACCATCGTCGAGGGCCGGATAGTCGAGGCCTATGCTATCGGCGGGGAGCCGGCGGGGCTGCTCTCACGGATATTCCACTACGGCCTGGTCTGGGAGATAGTCCCCTGCCTTATCTTTCTCGGTCTGGGGGCGATGACCGACTTCGGGCCGGTTATCGCTAACCCGAGGACGCTGATTCTCGGTGCCGGCGCCCAGTTCGGCGTCTACGCCGCCTTCTTTATCGCCCTGGCGATTGGCTTTAACATCGACCAAGCCGCCTCCATCGGCATCATCGGCGGCGCCGACGGGCCGACCACCATCTTCCTCACCAATCGTCTAGCCCCGAGCCTTATCGGGGCCACCGCCGTATCCGCCTATACCTACATGGCTATGGTGCCCATTATCCAGCCCCCGATAATAAAGGCGCTCACCACCAAGAAAGAGCGCACCATATATATGAAACCCCAGCTACGCCCGGTCTCCAAGCTGGAGAAGATTCTCTTTCCCATCATCGGAGCCATTATCATTATCCTGCTGGTACCCAAGTCGGCACCCCTTATCGGCATGTTCACCCTGGGTAACCTGCTCAAGGAATCGGGTGTTACCGACCGGCTGGCCAGTACTGCCGCGACTGCCCTTATCGATATCCTCACCATCCTGCTCGGTATCTCGGTGGGGGCCTTTATGAGCGCCGCCTCCTTCCTCAGAGCCGAGACCCTGATGATATTCGGTCTGGGTATTGCCGCCTTCGCCGCCTCTACCTTCTTCGGGGTTATCCTGGCCAAGCTCATGAACCTCTTCTTAAAGGAAAAGATTAACCCCATGATCGGTGCCGCCGGTGTCTCCGCGGTGCCTATGGCGGCCCGGGTAGTGCAGCGCATGGGCCAGCAGGAAAACCCGCGTAACTTCCTCCTGATGCACGCTATGGGGCCCAACATCGCCGGGGTTATCGGTACGGCTACCGCGGCCGGTATCTTCCTGGGCATGCTCGGTTAGAGAGGCGGTTGCTTTGCCCGCCGGGATGGGGTAAAGTTAGGCCGTGGCCAAGATAGATAAGCCCCGCGAGAGCACGGTATTCGTCTGCCAGCAGTGCGGGAAAGAGAGCCTGAAGTGGCTGGGACGCTGTCCCAACTGTCAGGAATGGAATAGCTTTGTGGAGACCAGGGTGGCCGTTACCACGGCCACCCTTCATTCATCCCCCGTAAGCCCGCCTCAGGAGCTATCCCGGATTAGCACCGATGCCCACGACCGCTTCCCCATTCCCATGGCCGAGTTTAACCGGGTGCTCGGCGGCGGTATCGTGTCCGGCTCCCTGGGGCTCATCGCCGGCGAGCCGGGTATCGGTAAATCGACCCTTTTACTTCAGGTAGCGCACCTTATCACCGGGACTTCGGGCAGCGTGGTCTATGTTTCCGGCGAGGAAACGCTACGCCAGATAAAGCTCCGCTCGGAGCGCCTCAAGATAAAGGGCGACCGGCTCTATCTGCTCGCGGAGACCGACCTCGAGGTCATCCTGAACCAGTTCGAGCAGATGAAACCCAGCCTGGCGATTATCGACTCCATCCAGACCGTCTATCTCCCCCGGCTGGAGACGTCGCCGGGCAGCATCACCCAGGTTCGGGAGTGTACCCTGGAGCTGATGCGCTGGGCCAAGCTCAACGCCACCCCGGTGTTCATCACCGGCCACGTCACCAAAGACGGCGCCATCGCCGGGCCCCGGGTGCTGGAGCACATCGTCGACGTCGTCCTCTACCTCGAGGGCGAGCCCTTCAGCAGCTACCGGCTGCTGCGCTGTACCAAAAACCGCTTCGGCTCCAGTAACGAGGTGGGCGTCTTCGAGATGAAAAGCGAGGGCCTGATTGAGGTGAGCGACCCATCGCAGGCGCTCCTGGCGCAGCGTTTCAGCCAGGCCGTCGGCTCCGTGGTGGTGCCCACCCTCGAGGGCAGCCGACCCCTGCTCGTCGAGATTCAGGCGCTGACCAACCCCACCAGCTTCGGCTTGCCCCGACGCACCGCCAACGGCGTCGACTTCGGGCGGCTCTTGCTCATTACCGCCGTGCTCAGCCGGCGGGCCGGTCTCAAGCTGGGTAATCAGGATATTATCGCCAACGTTACCGGCGGGCTTAAGATTAGCGAGCCCGCCGCCGATTTGGGCCTGGCGCTGGCTATCGCCTCCAGCTACCGGGACACCGGCAGCGACCCGGAACTGGCCGCCGTGGGCGAGGTAGGCCTGAGCGGGGAGCTGAGAAGCGTCCCCCAGCTGGAAAGGCGAATCAGCGAGGCGGCCCGCCTGGGCTTCAAGCGCTGCCTGGTGCCCCGGGCGGGGACTAAGGCCGACCGTAAGGACATCGAGCTTGTCCCGGCGAGCACCTTAAAGGAAGCCATCGGGCTGGGGCTGGTCAAGGGTGCCAAGCCCTCTAAAGACTGAAACGACGCCCCCTGCGACCTTAGAATGGTCTAAGTTATGTAAAGTCAACCTACTCCGCGATGGCCAGCGGGATAAGGCACACGAAGCGCAGCGGGTCGTTTCCTTGATTAACCAGGCAGTGATTCTCGTTAGGGGCGATAAAGATGACGCTGCCCTTGTCAATCTCGGTGCCCCCCGCCTCACCCACCAGGACTCCCCGGCCGGAAACTATGAATATCTCGTGCTCCCAGGGGTGGGCATGAGACGGGGTCGAGTTCCCCGGCTGAACCTCAAAGACCCGCATACAGAAGTTGGGCGCCCCGTCCTCGGCGGTAATGACGTTGTACTTGGTTACCCCAGGGTTTTCCTTCACGGGCTCGACGTCAATATATTTACACACTTTCATAGATACAGACCTCCGTCGTCGTGGCTAACCTAATTATAGCACTTAATAACCCGCCTGTAACCCGGCCCGCCCGATACCAGGCAGCAGTAGATATGAGGCTCGTTTTTGCCTTATAATCAGATAGGAGTGGCTTTAGGAATGCACAGCCAGCAGAAGGTAGGCGCCGTCATCGTGGCCGCCGGCTCGGGGGAGCGGATGGGCGGCGGGGACAAGCTCACGGCCTTACTGAGCGGAGAGCCGGTGATAAGCCGGGTGGTGCGTACCTTTGAAAACTGCCGGCTGATTAGCCGGATTGTCCTCGTCTTGAGTGAAGCTAACCTGGAGCGGGGCCGGCAACTGGCGACGGCCGGCGGCTGGTCTAAGGTGAGCGATATCTGCCCCGGGGGGCGGCGGCGCCAGGACTCGGTGGTCGCCGGGCTCAAGCGGCTCCCGGACTGCGCCTGGGTGGTCGTCCACGACGGGGCCAGACCGTTGTTAAGCGAGGACCTAATCCGTCGCGGGCTGAGGGCCGCCGAGGCCACGGGGGCAGCGGCGGCGGCGGTGCCGGTTACGGACACCATCAAGGTGGCGGGCGACGACATGCTCGTCCGGGAGACGCTGCCGCGACGAGAGCTTTGGGCGGTGCAGACGCCGCAGGTATTCCGCCGGGATATTCTAACCGGCGCCTATAATAACCTGGGAGATGACGTAGTAACCGACGATGCCGCCGCGGTGGAGCGGTCGGGCCAGCGAGTCAAGCTTTATATGGGTGCTTATGATAATATAAAGATAACGACGCCCGGCGACCTGGCTCTGGCCGAGGCCCTGTTAAAAGAGCATGGAAGATAGACTGCGTATCGGTATCGGCTACGACGTGCACCCTCTGAGCGAGGGGAGGCGGCTGGTGCTCGGCGGGGTGGAGATACCCTTCGCCAACGGGCTCAGCGGCTGGAGCGACGCCGACGTCTTAAGCCACGCCATCATCGACGCCCTGCTCGGGGCGGCCGCCCTGGGCGACATCGGCAGCCACTTCCCGCCCGGCGCGGCGGAATACGAGGGCATCTCCAGCCTGGTGCTGCTTGAGAAAACGAGCGAGATGCTTAAAGAAAAGGGCTGGCGGGTAGCCAACATCGACGCTACGGTGATTACCGAAGAGCCGCGGCTGAGCGATTTTAAACAAAAGATGCGCCAGAATATCAGCCGAACCCTGGGTATCGAGGTGGGCCAGGTAAGCCTGAAGGCCAGTACCTCGGCCCGGCTGGGTTTTATCGGCGGGGGACAGGGGATAGCCGCCCAGGCGGTCGCCCTGATTACAAGCACCGCCCGCGAGTAGTTAGGACAATGAACAAGCAAGCGATAAGCACGATAACCGGTTTCTCCACGGAGGTGCTCAACTGCATCTGTCATGAGCCCCGAGGCGCTCGGGGCAGCTAGGCGCAGAGTCTAGGAAAGGAGATGTAGTTATGTCGCTTATCACCAGTGTAAAACGAGATATCAGAGCCGCTATGGAGCGAGACCCGGCGGCCACCAGCGGCCCGCTGGTCTTCTTTACCTATCCCGGTTTTCACGCCCGCCAGTACCACCGGGTAGCCCACGACCTGTACCGCCGGGGGCTGCGGGGGCCGGCGCGACTGGTGGCCAACATCAGCCGCTTTCTGACCGGCATTGAGATTCACCCCGGCGCCGAAATCGGCGAGGGGTTATTTATCGACCACGGCATGGGGGTGGTTATCGGGGAGACCTGCGAAATCGGCGATAACGTCACCCTGCACCAGGGGGTAACCCTGGGCGGCACCAGCACCCAGCGGGTGAAGCGCCACCCCACCCTGGAGGACAACGTCCTGGTCGGCGTCGGGGCCCAGCTTATCGGCGATATCGTCATCGGGGAAAACTCCAAGGTGGGCGCCGGCTCGGTGGTCTTAAACTCGGTGCCGCCCAACGCCACCGTGGTCGGGGTGCCGGGACGGGTGGTCGCGGTGCGAAACCCGGACACCGACACCGTGGAGAAGCTGCCCGACCCGGTAGGGGAACGGCTGGAGAACCTGGAGGAGAAGACCGCGGAGCTGGAGCAGCGCTTAAATAAGATTGAAGGGAGCCAAGGGTGAAGGTATTTAACACTCTTTCCGGTAAGAAGGAGACTTTCCAGCCTCAGGGCAGCGAGGTCAAGATATACGTCTGCGGGGTTACCCCCTACGACGAGTGCCACCTGGGTCACGCCATGAGCTATATTATCTTCGACGTCATCCGGCGCTACCTCAGGTTCCGGGGCTATAAAGTCCGCTACGTACAGAACGTGACCGATATCGACGATAAGATTATCGAGCGGGCCAACCAGCGCGGGGTTCCGGCCGCCGAGCTGGCCGGGCAGTACACCGAGAGCTTCTTCCGGGATATGGACGCCCTTGGTATCGAGCGCGCCGACGTATATCCCTATGCCACCGGAGAGATAGATAAGATTACCGAGGTGATTCAGGGCCTCATCGACAAAGGGCACGCCTACCCCGCCGGGGGCAGCGTCTACTTCCGGGTGAAGAGCTGTCCGGGCTACGGCAAGCTCTCCCGGCGCAACCTAGAGTCGATGATGACTAGCTGCAGCATCGAGATGGGTAAGGAAAAGGAGCACCCCATGGACTTTGCCCTGTGGAAGGCGGCCAAACCCGGCGAACCCTACTGGGAGAGCCCCTGGGGACAGGGACGGCCTGGCTGGCACATCGAGTGCAGCGCCATGTCCCTGAAATACTTGGGGGACAGCCTCGACATTCACGGCGGCGGTCAGGACTTAATCTTCCCCCACCACGAGAACGAGATTGCCCAGTCGGAGTGCTTTACCGGTGTCGAGCCGTTCGTCAAGTACTGGCTGCATAACGGTATGGTGCAGTTCGGCGAGGAGAAGATGAGTAAGTCCCTGGGCAACCTGATAACCATCAAGGATGCCCTGGAGAAATACAGCGCCGATGCCCTGCGCGTCTTTGTCTTAAGCTCCCACTACCGCAGCCCGCTGACCTACTCCGAGGCGGCGATAGAGGCGGCAGTGGGTGGGGTTGAAAGGTTAGCACGAGTGCTTCGCAGAGACGACCAAACTGGTGGCAAAGGGGAAGCTCTTGATGCTGAGCCGTACCGAAAGCAGTTTACTGAGGCGATGGACGATGATTTTAACACCCCCCAGGCATTAGCTGTCCTTTTCGATTTGGCAAGCGCAATAAATCAAGCAGCCGATTCTGGAATTAGCTTTCAGGATGCTAAAGAGGCTCTCTTTTCACTGAAACGAGATGTCTTTGGTTTAAAACGACGCGATGTTGTTATAACTGTTCCGACGGCTCAAATAGAGGTGCGTGGTTTCGCTCCTACCGTGTACGTAAGTGTGCAACCGACTCCAGAGGTTGAGGTTCGTGTTGAGCGGCTCGTTGAGGAGCGTGCAAAGTGTCGCGATGCCAAGGACTGGCAACGGGCTGACAAAATACGAAGCAGACTAGCAGAACTCGGCATAGTCTTGGAAGATACTTCTCGGGGAGCAAAAAGGATTTGGGAACGTTCACCAGCGGTTGAATCTCTGAACAGCCTACTCGCCGAACTAGGCATAACCCTAGAGGACAATACTTAAGGATTACACGTGCAAATCGGCATTATCATCATCGGGATTGTCATCCTGGCTCTCATGGGCTTCGGGATGCATGACTTTTTCGCTAACCCCGATGTCCACCTCGGGCTCAGGATAGGGGTGGGCATTA
Organism: Dehalococcoidales bacterium; assembly: GCA_016931015.1. Taxonomy (GTDB): domain Bacteria; phylum Chloroflexota; class Dehalococcoidia; order Dehalococcoidales; family UBA5760; genus UBA5760. The sequence continues at coordinate 289 of JAFGFP010000093.1, read as the reverse complement.
TCGGGGGCGGGGTGCTATGGCTGGTGATACGGGCCATCAAGACCAGAAGAGCCCAAACTAGAACTAAAACCGAGAAAACCGAGGAGGTAAAGGAATGATTATCACCACTTCAGAGCGAGTCGAGGGAAAGACGGTCGCCAGAACCATCGGTCTGGTCAGGGGTAACACCATCCAGGCCCGGCACATCGGTAAGGACCTCAGGGCGGGCTTCAAGGGCATCGTTGGCGGTGAGATAACCGACTACACCGAGATGATGTCCAGCGCCCGGGAAGAAGCCATCCAGCGCATG
>JAFGFP010000013.1 GCA_016931015.1 Dehalococcoidales bacterium | reverse complement strand
GGCCCCCAGTATCCCCAGGCTCAGCCAGAGCCAGCGGCTGCCCGCACCGGAAGAATAGTTACCCATCAGCTGGCCGATTAACCAGATGCAAGCCCCGGCCCCGGCTATCTCGAGCAGCCCCTTTACCCCGGAGGCGAGCCCCCTTTTCTTCTCCGGCACCAGGTCGGGGAAGAAGGCGAGGTAGGGCCCCAGGGCGGTGTTGGCGCTGAGCTGTAAGAAATAGTAGACGGTAAAGAGGGCGGCCAGGCTGCCGGCCAGGCTGACGCCGGGGAGAAACGCCAGCGTGGCTAGCGCCCCGATGAAGATAAAGGGGCGTCGCCGCCCCCACCGCGAGCCGGAACGGTCGCTTAAGGCGCCGGCGATGGGCTGGGTAGCTATGGCCAGAACCAGGCCGGTAACGGTAAGCAGCCCCAGGTAGGTGGCCTGCCGTCCCGCGGGAACGAAGTCGGCGATTCTCAGGGGCAGGATAATGCTGTGCAGACTGCTCCACAGGGCGGTCATGGCCAGCCCGAAGATGGTGACCTTGGCGTAATCGAGCGGGCGGAAGTCTCTCTTAGCGGCGTCCCCGTCCATGCTGCCGGCTACCTCAGTCTGCTGCTGGTTAAAGCATAGCAGAGGCCGGATTAGGAAACAATACCGGGCGCAAGTACAGGTTTGATTTTGGCGACGGGCGGAAGCTATACTTTGGGTAGTCTCTGAAAAGGAGTATCTCTTTGCAAGAAATGAAATCTCCCCACATGGTAGACTGGGCGATAACCGGCCGCTGTAACCTGAGCTGCCGCCACTGCCGCGGCGTCCCCGAGGGAGAGCTTCCAACCGAGCGGGCCCGAAGCCTCATCGCCGAGATAGCCGAGCTTAAGCCCGGCTGGGTCCTCGTTGAAGGGGGGGAGCCGCTGCTGCGGCAAGACCTCTTCGAGCTCCTGGCATTGATGCGGGAGAAGGGGCTCGAGGTGCACCTGACGACTAACGGCGTTCTCCTCACCCCGCGCATTATCGCCGCGCTCAAGCCGCTGGGGGTAAGGGTTGCCGTGAGCATCGATGGCGCTGCCGAAGCAACCTACCAGTCGATAAGGGGAATCGATAGCTTCGGGGAGGTGGTGGCGGCGACCCGTGACTTAGCTCAGGAGGGATTGCTCAGCGCCATCGACTTCACCGTCCTGAAGCGGAACTACCGGGAGATACCGGGGGTCTTTACCCTGGCGGCCTCGATTGGCGCCCCCAAGATAACCCTCATCGGTCTTAAGCCCTGCCGTGATTACTCCGAGGAGCTTCTCTCTCCCCAGGAGTACCAGGCGGCCATCAGGCTTACCTGTCGGGCGGCCCAGGAAACCGGGGTCGAGTTCTTCTTCGACGAGCCCTACTTCTGGGCGACCGTAAAGGAGCTGGGGCTTAGTGCCCGTAAGCCTCGGGACGGCGCCGGCGTTGTTATCTCCTCGACCTCGGCCTGTGCCCTGGGCGACTATCTTTTCATCGAGTCCACCGGCGAGGTAAAGCCGTGTAGCTTCGCCCCGCTGGTGCTGGGTAACGTTAATGAGCGGCCCCTGGGAGAAATCTGGAGCGAGATGCTTGCCTCACCCTTTCTTAAGCGGCTTAAAGACCCGGAGAGCCGCACCGGGTACTGCCGGGACTGCCGGTATCTGGCCGATTGCATGGGGTGTCGTTCCCGGACCTTCGTGCTCACCGGGGACTGGTTTGCCGCCGACCCGGCTTGCCCCCTGCAACCGGGCTAAAAGGAGACTGTGACGAGAGTTATCGGTATCGACCCGGGAACGGGCAGCTTCGATTTCTTCGGCATGGACGGTGATAAGATTATCCTGGATACCTCGGTGCCGGTGGCTGAGGTTGCCCGGAACCCGGATGTCTTTCTGGACGCGGTTAAGGGGGTGCTGCCCCTGGATATGATTGTCGGCCCCTCCGGCTTCGGCCTGCCGCTAACCACAATCGGGGAGATGACGGAGCGGGAGCTAGCGCTGATGGTCTCCGAGGCCAAGAACGTCTCGCTGGGTGGGGGTATCAGGGCGGCGGTTCGGCGGATGAAGGAAGCCGGCTTTCCGGTCTATTTCACCCCGGGGGTAATTCACCTGCCCACCGTGCCCCGCTACCGCAAGGCGAACAAGATGGACATGGGCACCGCCGATAAGGTCTGCTGTGCCGCCCTGGCGCTGAGAGACCAGGCCGAGCTCTACGGCCTGGACTACGGCGAGACCTCTTTTATCCTGGCTGAGGTCGGCTATGCCTTTACGGCCGCTCTCGGGGTCAGCGGGGGTAAGATAGTCGACGGGCTGGGGGGAACCGCCGGCGGCCCCGGTTTTCTCGCCCTGGGTAATATGGACGCCGAGCTGGCGGTGAGGTTGGGGCAGTTTCCCGAGTCGGTGCTCTGTAGCGGCGGGGCCCGGGACATCAGCGGGCGCGATGACCTGACCCCTGAGGAGTTAGCGCGTGACCCCGAGAGGTACCCCGACGCCTGGAATATGCTCCTGGAGAGTGTTACTAAGAGGGTGGCCGCCATGATGGTCGGCGTGCCCGAGCCACGGGAGATTCTCCTTTCCGGGCGGCTGGCCCGGATTCCCGAAATCTACCGGGCGCTGGAGGCCAGATTAGCTCGGTTCGGCAAGGTGCGTCCGGTGGGCCGGAGGGCTAAAGTCGCTAAGGAGGCGGCGGAGGGGGCCTATATCATCGGGGAGGGGCTTTCCGGCGGCAAGTATCGGGGCATCGTAGACTCTCTGGAGCTTAGGGGCGCCCGCGGCACCATGTACGACCACGTCCTGCTCAAAGGGGTTAAAGTAGACAGCCCGTAGCTGGTTTTCCTTCTTGGGCAGCCGGCTTCTTACATTCTGCTTTCAATTGTGATTTAATACGACCGGCGTTATTATGAAGATTAAGTCGGCGACCACGCAAAAAGAAAAAGAGGAGTTAGACCGGTTACTCTGGGATGTCCTCTGGAAACCACTTAACCTTCCACGCGATATCCGCAAGACGTTCAGGCTGGACAGTCCTGAAATCGAACTTATCGCCATTGATAGCGATGCTGCAATCGGGGCGCTGGTAGCTAACTGGCTTTCTGAAAAGAAAATCGAAATTCGTCACCTGGCTGTTAGACAAGACTATCGAAAGAAATCGGTCGGTAAGCTGCTTATCGAAGAACTGTTTAAGCTCGTTCGGGAAGCAGCCCCACTTCAGATTCAGACCTTTGCCAGAAACGATTCGGTTGGCTTCTACGCGAAATTGGGCTTTAAGCCAGTGGGGGATTACCTGGAGCACGAAGATTTTACAAAGCATGGCATCAGGTTTCAAAAAATGTATACTGAGCTACTGTAGGATGGTGCCCATTATACATTCGCATTTCGCAGCCAGCTTCTTACTTAGCCCCCCTCTACGTGCCTGTGCTATAATATTCCCGGTGATGTAGTTATGGGTATGCTAGAACGGCTTGCCGAAATTGAGAAGCGCTATCAGGAGCTGTCCGACGAGATGGCGCGTCCTGAGTTAGCCTCGAATATCAAGCGGCTTCAGGCGCTGGCGCAGGAGAGGGCCGGCGTCGAAGACCTGGTGACCAAGTACCAGCAGTATAAGGCGGCTGTTAAGTCGCTTGAGGAGACCAGGGCCATGTTGAGCGACGACCTGGACGAGGAGATGAGGGCCCTGGTTAAGCAGGAGATAGAGACCCTTGAAGCCAAACAGGAGAGCCTGCTCTCCAAGCTCAGGCTGGGTCTTCTGCCCCGGGATGCCAACGACGAGCGGGACGTTATCATGGAGATTCGGGCCGGAGCGGGGGGCGACGAAGCCGCCCTGTTTGCCGCCGACCTTTTCCGCATGTACAGCCGTTACGCTCAGGCAAAGGGCTGGGCGGTGGATATTGTCGACGTTAACGAAAGCTCAATCGGCGGCTTTAAGGAAATCGTCTTCGAGGTTAAGGGTAAGGGCGCCTTCAGCCGCCTTAAGTACGAGCGCGGCGTCCACCGGGTGCAGCGGGTGCCGGTGACCGAGTCTTCGGGCCGGATTCACACCTCGACGGCTACCGTGGCCGTTCTCCCCGAGGCGGCCGAGGTGGAGGTATCCATTAACCCCGACGACTTAAGGACGGACATCTTCCATAGCGGCGGGGCGGGGGGCCAGAATGTAAACAAGGTGGCCACCGCGGTGCGTATTACCCATCTCCCGACCGGTATCGTAACCACCTGTCAGGACGAGCGCTCCCAGCTTCGGAACCGGCAAAAGGCGATGGCGGTGCTCCGCGCCCGGCTGCTGGATATAGAGCGGCGTAAGCAGGAAGAGGCCATCACCAGCGAGCGCCGTTCCCAGGTGGGTAGCGGCGACCGGGCGGAGAAGATACGAACCTATAACTTCCCGCAGGACCGGATTACCGACCACCGTATCGGTCTCAGCCTGCGTAACCTGCCCCAGGTGCTGGAGGGTGAGCTCGATAAGCTTATCGACGCCCTGGCTACCGACGACCAGGCAAAGCAGTTAGAGAGGCAACTGGTATGACCCTAGCGCAGGCCCTGCGCGAGGCAGCGGCCACATTTGAGAGTCGCGGTATCGAAGACCCCCGGCTGGTCGCCGAGCTGCTACTGAGGCATGCCTTAAGCATCAGCCGGGTTCGGCTCTATCAGGAGCTCAAGCGCGAGCTAGCCCCACGGGAAGAAGCCGGTTTCGGGCGGCTCATCGAGCGCTGCCTGAGCGGCGAGCCGCTAGCCTACATCACCGGGCACCGTGAGTTCTACGGGCTCGATTTCTACGTTGACCAAAGTGTCTTAGTCCCCCGCCCGGAGACCGAGCTATTGGTAGAGAGGGCCTTAGCCCTGGCCGGGGAGCGAAATATGGCCGCCATCGCCGATATCGGCACCGGTTCCGGGGCCGTGGCCGTCAGCCTGGCGCTAAACCTGCCTCAGGTCAGAATCTACGCCACCGATGTCTCGGCGCCGGCCCTTAAGGTGGCCCGGTTTAACTGCCGGAGGCACGGCGTTGAGGACAGGGTCTGTCTCCTTAAGGGAGACCTGCTCAGTCCCCTGCCGGAGCCGGTTGACCTGATAGTGGCTAATCTCCCTTACGTCAGGGAAGAAGAGGTCTCCTCGAAGGGCCTGGCCGGTTTCGAGCCGGCCCTGGCGCTATCCGGAGGTGGTGACGGGCTGGATAAGATAAGGGCCTTGTGCCGGGGGTTGAGTAAGGAGCTTCGTCCCGGGGGCGGGCTGCTTCTGGAGGTGGGTATGGGTCAAAGCCAAGCCGTAGCCAAGCTGCTACTTAGCCTCTTCCCTGAGGCTGATATTGAGATTACCCCTGACCTGGCTGGTATCGAGCGCGTGGTAGGCTTGATGCCGCTCTCCGCCGGTGCAAAGCGTCTCGCCGGGCTTTTATCCTGAGCCGGGGCCTGAGAGGGAGAGAACCCGGTTAACTCTTTTCCTTTTCCGTCTGTCTTTCGGCGATAATGCGCTGGCTTATCTGGGGTGGCGTCTCCTCGTAGTGGCTGAACTCCGCGGTGAAGCTTCCCCGCCCCTGAGTTATCGACTTCAGGTCGATAGCGTAGCGCACAATCTCGGCCTGCGGCACCTGGGCCTCGATGACGTTTATGCCGTCCTCGGGGTTCATGCCTTGCACCCGGGCCCGCTTGGCGTTCAGGTCGCCGATGATATCGCCGGTGAAGTCCTCGGGCACCCGCACCCGGATGTTCATTATCGGCTCAAGCAGGATGGGGTTTCCCTCGGCCAGGCCCTTCTTCAGGGCCCCGGCCCCGGCAATCTTAAAGCAGATATCGGACGAGTCCACCGGGTGGAAGCTGCCGTCGTAGAGGGTCGCTTTTACGTCCACCACCGGGTAGCG
>JAFGFP010000092.1 GCA_016931015.1 Dehalococcoidales bacterium | reverse complement strand
CCGCCCATGATATAATGCGCCGCCGGGGCCACCGGTATCAGGTTCTTGTTAATATCCAGACCGTGGTCGAGACAGAAGCGGTAGACCTGGGGAAAGCGGGTGGTGATAACGTAGCGCGGCAGGTGGGTAGCGTCGATAAAGACCCGGTCGGCGCCGGTCTTGATCATCTCGAAGAGGATGCTGCGCGCCACCACATCCCGCGGCGCTAAATCGGCTTCCTCGGCGTAGTCGGGCATGAAGCGATAGCCGTCTACATTGCGGAGGACACCCCCCTCCCCCCGCACCGCCTCCGTGATGAGAAAGGGGGCCACCCCGGGCAGACGCAGGGCGGTGGGGTGGAACTGAAAGAACTCCATATCGGCTATCTCGGCCCCGGCGCGGTAGGCCAGGGCCATACCATCCCCGGTAGCCACGTCGGGGTTAGTGGTGAACTTATAGAGCTGCCCGGCACCGCCGGTAGCCAGCACCAGAAAGCGGCAGTCAAACCTCTCCACCGATCCGGTACGGCAGTCTAAAGCACTTACCCCGCTAACCGCCCCCGCCCGCACTATAATCTCGGTCACCAGACAGTTTTCGAGCACCTTGATTCGGGACGAGCGTACCCGCCGACTGAGGGTACGCTCGATGTGAGACCCGGTGGCATCGCCTCCGGCGTGAAGGATACGGAACACGCTGTGGGCCGCCTCCTTACCGAGGGCAATCTCACCGTCGGTCGTGTCGAAGGGCACCCCCAGGTTGACCAGGTCGCTAATCCGCGCCGGGGCCTCTTCCGCCAGGATACGCACCGCCTCGATATCGCACAGGCCGTCACCGGCCGCCAAGGTGTCCTTTAGGTGAAGCTCCGGGGAATCGTCCTTCCCGACCGCCGCGGCAATCCCCCCCTGAGCGTATCTCGTGTTACAGTCGTCGATACCGCCCTTGGTAATGATAAGCACGCTGCCCTGCCCTTTTGCCAAAAGGGCGGTGTACAGCCCGGCGATACCGCTGCCCACTATGATATAGTCATACTTCATAGCTCAAGCCTTGTGATTTGGTTACCTGCTCCCGCTCGCCAGCTCGACCCGGCCAAGTGTTATTAGGTTGAGACACTTATTGGTCAATATTCTACTATATTTACCCCACGGTAACCAGCTTTCGTAAATCCCCACCGCTAAACCCGCCCCGCCCGATATTATTGACAAAAAATACGGCTCCGCCCATAATGCGCTTACGGGACTAGCCACCGGAACAAACATAAGGGGGTGTCACATGGCTAAAGTAGCTCAAGAGATGGTGAAAAAGGCCGGAGTCAACCTGGACGAGCTGGTGGAGCTTTTAGTGGCCAATGCCGCCGCCGAGCTAACCACCTATTACTATTACACCATTCTGCGCGTTAATCTCATCGGGATGGCCGGTGAGACGATTAAGGAAATCGCCGAGACGGCCCGCATCGAAGACCGTAACCACTTTGAGGCACTGGTGCCCAGAATCTACGAGCTGGGCGGCAAACTGCCCGAGAGCATGGTGGACTTCCACAACTGCTCCGCCTGCCCTCCGGCCGGCCTGCCCCAAGACCCGACGGATGTTAAGGCCACGCTCAAGGTGCTGGTAGAAGCGGAGAGGTGCGCCGTGAGGGGGTACACCCACATCTGCAATCTGACCACCGGCAAGGACCACCGCACCTACGACCTCGCCCTGGCTATTCTCAACGAGGAGATCGAGCATGAGTCGTGGTTCTCCGAGTTTCTGGGCGAAGGCCCCTCCGGTCACTTCCTGCGCCGCGGCGAGACCTCTCCCTTCGTATCCAAGTTTCTGAAGTAGGCACCTAATCAGACCGTGAGATACCGGGGGAAACGCTGAAGGGACCCAGAGGATGACCGCTTTCCTACAGAACCTTCACCCCGTGGTGCAGGCTCTGCTGGCGACCTGCTTTACCTGGGGCATGACCGCCCTGGGCGCCGCCGCCGTGTTTACGGCCCGGGAGATCAATCGCCGGACGCTCGACTTCCTGCTTGGTTTTGCCGGCGGCGTCATGGTAGCCGCCAGCTACTGGTCGCTGCTGGCCCCCGCCATCGAGCTCTCGGCCGGGAAGAGTGTTCCGGCCTGGGTTCCGGCGGTGGTCGGTTTCCTGGCGGGAGGCCTCTTCCTGCGGGGCATCGACCGGCTACTGCCCCATCTTCACCTCGGCTTTGCCACCAGCGAGGCCGAGGGGATTAAGACGAACTGGCGGCGGAGCACGCTGCTCGTGCTGGCGATAACCCTGCACAACATCCCCGAGGGCATGGCCGTCGGGGTTGCCTTCGGGGCTCTGGCTTCCGGGTCGCCCTCGGCCACCCTGGCGGCGGCCGTCACCCTGGCTATCGGTATCGGCATTCAGAACCTGCCCGAGGGGCTGGCCGTCTCCGTGGCCCTGCGCCGCGAGGGGCTGTCCCGCCGTAAGAGCTTCTGGTACGGGCAGCTATCGGGGCTGGTCGAGCCGGTGGCCGGTGTCATCGGGGCGGCGGCGGTTATCGTCGCCCTGCCGATACTGCCCTACGCCCTGGCCTTTGCCGCCGGGGCCATGATTTTCGTCGTCGTCGAGGAGGTAATCCCGGAGTCACAGCGCGGCGGCAACACCGATTTAGCCACCATGGGGGCCATGGTGGGCTTTGCGGTGATGATGCTGCTCGATGTCGCCTTCGGTTAGCCAGAAACGGCTGGTCTACCGATGAGAAACTTCACCATAAAAGAGCTGGCCAGATACGACGGGAGCGATGGCATCGCTTACGTCGCCTGCGCGGGTAAGGTATACGACGTATCGCGGAGCTTCCTGTGGCAGAGGGGGAAGCACCAGGTTAGACACCGGGCCGGATGCGACCTCAGCGAAGCCCTGGAGAGCGCCCCTCATGGCCCCGAATTACTGAAGAGATTCCCCGTGGTGGGCCGGCTGGTTAGCACCGATTAAGACCTGGTAATCCGGGCCCCCGCTAGGCTATAATAGAGCATCTTTTCAGCTTGAGGGCTACCTCAGGAAAGGTCAGGATAGTGAAGATAGCTGAGCTAAAGGCCCTGGTCACCAGCGAGGTAGACGCTCACCGCGAGCAGCTTAAGGAGCTCAGCCTCAAAATCCACGCCAACCCGGAGATGGGCTTCCAGGAGACCAAGGCCGCCTCCTGGCTCACGGAGTTCCTGGCGGGGCACGGCTTTTCCGTGGAGACGGGCATCTGCGAGCTACCCACCGCCTTCCGGGCAAGCTACGGAACCGGAAAGCCGGTAGTCGCCATCCTTGCGGAGTACGACGCCCTCCCCCGGCTCGGTCACGCCTGCGGCCATAATCTTATCGCCGCCAGCGCCGTCGGCGCCGGTCTCGGTTGTCAGCCGGTCATCGACCAGCTGGGCGGTAGTGTTCTCGTCATCGGCACCCCGGCGGAAGAGGTCTACGGCGGTAAAGTAATCATGGCCGAGCGTGGTGCCTTCACCGACGTTGACGTCGCCATGATGGCGCACCCGGGCAGCCACGATACCGCCGCCACCCGGGCTCTGGCCTGCCAGACCCTGGAGGTCGAGTTCCTGGGACAAGCGGCCCACGCCGCCGCCCACCCCGAAGCGGGTACTAACGCCCTGGAGGCCATGATTCAGTCCTTTAACGCCATTAACTCGCTAAGGCAGCACATCAGGGACAGCGCCCGAATCCACGGGATTATCACCGACGGCGGGGAGGCGCCTAACATCGTGCCCGCCCACAGCGCCGGGACGTTTATCGTGCGCGCCGAGAGCGACGATTATCTCGATGAGCTTAAAGAGAGGGTTCTCGCCTGCTTTCAGGGGGCGGCCACCGCCACCGGGGCCAGCCTTAAGCACCGCTGGGGGGACGTTAAATACGCCGCCCTGCGCCTTAACCTGACCCTGGCCCGGCTCTTCAAGGAGAACATGGAGTCCCTGGGACGCGAGATAAAGCTCACCGACCCGGAGACTGCCTTCGGCAGCACCGACATGGGTAACGTGAGCCAACTGGTGCCCGCGATTCACCCCGATGTCGCCATCGCTCCGAAGAATGTCTCCATCCACTCTCCGGAGTTTGCCCGGCTGGCCGCTTCGGACGCCGGTATCCAAGGTTCCCTCGATGCTGCCAAGGCCATGGCGATGACCTTCGCCGACCTGGTTTCGAGTCCGGAGACGGTGGCTAAGATTAAAGAGGAATTCCGACAGGGAGGCTAGCATTGGCGCAACGTCCCCAAGAATACGATGTCATTATCATCGGCGGCGGCCCGGCCGGGCTCAGCGCCGGAATCTATACCGCCAGGGCCCGGCTCACCAGCCTGCTCATCGAAAAGGGGCTCATCGGCGGCCAGATAGTAAATACCGAGCGGCTGGATAACTATCCGGGCTTCCCGGATGGTATCAGCGGCACCAAGCTCACCGAGCTAATGCACCAGCAGGCGACGAAATACGGTATGGAGACCGCCGTGGCCGAGGTCACCGGTCTAAAGCTAAAGGACGGGCAGAAGGTGGTCGAGACCACCGGCGGCAGCTTTACAGCGCGGGCGCTCATCATCGCCGGCGGCTGCCACCGGCAGAAGCTGGGGGTAGCCGGAGAGGAAGAGTTCACGGGCAAGGGGGTATCCTACTGCGCCACCTGCGACGGCGCCTTCTTCCGGGAGCTGCCGGTAGCCGTGGTCGGCGGGGGTAACGCCGCCATTACCGAGGCCCTGCACCTCACCCGGTTCGCCACCAAGGTCACCGTGATTCACCGCCGCGACCAGCTCCGCGCCACCAAAATCCTCCAGGAGAAGGCCCTCTCCGAGCCGAAGATAGACTTCCGCTGGGACAGCGTGGTCGAGAAAATCGAGGGTAAAGACCTGGTAAGCAGCCTTAAGCTGCGTAACGTTAAGACTGGGAAAGAGTCGGGCTTGAGTGTCTCCGGCGTCTTCGTCTCGATTGGCTTTATTCCCAATACCGACTATCTTAAGGGGGTTCTGCCCCTAGCGGAGAACGGGGCTATCGTCACCAACGGCCTGATGGAGACCGAGGTAGCCGGTATCTACGCCGCCGGCGATATCCGCCAGGGCTCGCCGCGGCAGGTAATTATCGCCTGCGGCGACGGGGCTACCGCCGCCATTCAGGCAACGAAATTCCTGGCCTGACTAACCGGCGATAGCCTTTTACTCAACTTACTGGTGCAGTATAATTATTAGAAAGGTGGAACCGAATGAAGGTTGTTTTTCTAGAGGACGTGCCCCAGGTTGCCCGGGCCGGCGAGATAAAAGAGGTCGCCAGCGGCTACGGGCGTAACTATCTCATTCCCCGGAAGCTGGCACTGCCGGCCGACACCCAGGCCATCAGCCAGGTGGAAGCGCACCGCCGCTTGAAGGCCCGGCAGCAGGCGGAAAGCGAGGCCGAGCTACAGGAGCTAGGCCGGGAGCTGGACGGGAAGGAAATCACCCTGAAGGCCAAGGTCGGGGCCAAAGACCACCTCTACGGCTCGATTACCAATGCCGATATTGCCGACGAGCTCAAGAACAGCGCCGGGCTGGTGGTCGACAAGCGAAAGATAGAGCTTGACGAGCCTATCCGCCAGCTCGGGAGCTATGAGGTATCGGTCAAGCTGGCCAAAGACCTGGTATCCCAGGTAAAGGTTACCGTGGTGGAAGAGGCGGAAAAGGAAGACAAGAAGGGGAAAAAGGGAGACGAGGAGCCCAGCTAGATGAACGGCGAAAAACTGCCGCCGCACGATATTGACGCCGAGGAAGCCGTGATTGGCTCGCTGCTGATAGACGGTAGCGCCATCTATCAGATTGCCACCCTGCTCCAGCCGGCCAATTTCTACAGCGAGCGTAACGCTCAGCTCTATAATGCCTGCCGGCAGCTCTACCAGCGTAACGAAGCCATAAACCAGATTACCCTGGCCCAGGAGCTCGACCGGCAGGGGAAGCTGGAGGCGTGCGGCGGGGCCGCCTACCTGAGCCACCTGATATCCATGGTACCGACCTCGCTCGACATCGAGCACTACGCCCACATCGTCTACCGCCTGTCGATAATGCGCCACCTCATCAGCGCCGGTAAGCAGATTACGGACATCGGCTACGCCGCCGACCCTAACGTCGATACCAGCCTCAGCCAAGCGGAGGACGTCCTCTTCCGGTTGAGGCAGGGACAGTTCAGCCAGGACCTGATGCCTATCCGCCAAGTGCTGGATAGATATTTCGAAGAGACAACCTCGGCACCGGCGGCGGGAGAGGGCCCCGAGGCAATCCCCCACGTTCTCTCCAGCTTTACCGGGCTGGACGAATTCCTGGGCGGCTTTCAGCGCTCCGACCTGGTTATCATCGCCGGCCGGCCGAGCATGGGCAAGACCAGCCTCGCCCTTAACATCGCCCGGAACGCCGCCGTGGAGTACGGGGCCTGCGTGGCCCTGTTCAGCCTGGAGATGTCCCGGGAATCGCTGGTGCTGCGCCTACTGTCCAGCGAGTCCGGGGTCAACCTGAGACAGGTTCGTCTCGGGCTGCACACCGAGGCGGAGGAGCGGCGGATTATGGAGGCGACCGGGGTTCTCGGCGAGGCCCCCATCTACGTTGATGACTCGCCCCAGCTAAGGGTGGTAGAGATGCGCAGCAAGGCGCGCCGCCTCCACCACGAGCGGGGGATTAATCTTATTATCGTGGACTACCTGCAGCTGATGCAGTCGGACGGCAGAACCGAAAACCGGGTTCAGGAGATAAGCTATATCTCCCGCGCCTTAAAGGCCGTAGCGCGCGAGCTCAACGTGCCGGTGATAGCGGTATCGCAGCTGAGCCGGGCCGTGGAGTGGCGGGCGTCGCACCGGCCCCAGCTTTCCGACCTGCGTGAGAGCGGCAGCATCGAGCAGGACGCCGATGTGGTCGTCTTTATCTACCGGGACGAAGTCTACTTCGCCAGCCCGAAGGAGTGGGAGGACGCCCACCCCGGGGAGACCTACCCCCCGCCGGCGGAGATTATCATCGCCAAACACCGTAACGGGCCTACCGGGCAGGTGAACCTGCGTTTCATCCCCAAGCTGGCCAAGTTCGAGAATATTGCTAACGCCGAGCCGAGCCTGCTGTGAAGCGTTAAGGCTTGGCTCTCGTTGTTTCGGCGGCCCGGATGGATACCGCCAGCGGCCACTATATAAGGACGGGTCTCATGGATAAATTTAAGGGCTTCCCGGCCAGGATGCAGTTCACACCGCTACCCAATCCATTCTTTAGCGCCATCCTGCCCCAAATCAGCGACCTGGCCGAGCTTAAGGTAACCCTGTATCTCCTGGCGGCGCTCTACCGGAAGCGGGGCTACCCCCGCTTCGTGAGCCGCAGTGAGCTACTGGCTAACGCCAGCCTGATGCGCAGTCTGAAGCAGGACGCCGAGCCGCCGGCCGAAGCGCTGGGGAGAGCCCTCGAGATGGCCGTGGGGCGGGGGACTATCCTAAACCTGGCCCTGGACAGGGACGACGCTAAAGAGGACGTCTATTTCCTCAACACCGAGGCAGACCGGGAGGCCGTAGCCAAGATTCAGAGCGGCGAGCTCAGCCTCCCCGGACTGAAAAGCGGGGAGCCGGGCTATACCGAGGTCGAGGAGCCAGCCGACATCTTCACCCTCTACGAGGAGAACATCGGCATGCTCACCCCCATGATTGCCGAGGAGCTTAAAGAGGCGGAGAAGCTCTACCCGGCGGCCTGGATTAAGGATGCGGTGCGGGAGGCGGTAAGCCAGAACAAGCGCAAGTGGAGCTATATCTCGGCAATTCTGGAACGATGGTCAAGAGAGGGCAGAGAAAGTGGAACCTATCGGCGAGATTCTAAAAAAGAAGACCCCGACAAATACGTCAAGGGTAAATATGGACACATGGTCTGGCGCTAACGATAACGAGGCCGCCTCACCGAGCGACGAATGCCCAGTCTGTCAGGGGGCGGGTTTCGTGCACCCCCGTCTTGCCTCGGGGAAGCCCGATTACAGCCGGGTTATCCCCTGCCGCTGCACCAAAGAGACCCTGGATAAGGAGCAGCAGACCCACCTCTTACGCTACAGCAATCTGGGCTCGCTGACCCGCTTTACCTTCGATAGCCTTATCCCGCAGGGAAGGAGCGGTAACCCGGCAAACCAGGAGCTTTTCAGCCGCGCCGGTAAGGCCGCCAGAGACTTTGCCCAGGAGCCCAAGGGATGGCTCGTCCTCACCGGCCCCAGTAACAGTGGTAAGACTCATTTGGCGGCGGCCATCGCTAACGAGTGTATCAGCCAGGACCGGCCGGCCTTTTTCATCTCCACCCCCGACCTCCTGGACCGGCTAAGGGCCAGCTTCAGCCCCGGTAGCGAGATACCCTACGACGAGTTCTTCGAGCAGGTGCGGAGCGCCCCGCTCCTGGTGCTCGACGACCTGGGGGTTCAGACCGCCACCCCCTGGGCGAAGGAAAAGCTGGACCAACTGCTTAACTACCGCTTTAACGGAGAGCTACCCACCGTGATTGTTACCATCACCCCGGTTAGCGACCTCGACGAGCGACTGCGCAGCCGGCTGACCAACCCTGACCTGGCCCGGATATATGTGGTTGAGGAGCGGCAAGACCCGGTAGGGCACAGCTGGGGAGCCGAGTTCGAGCTCCAGAAGGAGATGACCTTCGAAAGGTTCGACTGGCGGCGGGCTAACCTACCGCCCGAGCAGCGCCAGAACCTGGAGAAGGCGTTTCACCTGGCCGTGAGCTTCGCCGAGTCCCCGGAGGGCTGGCTGGTATTTCAAGGCGAGAACGGCTGCGGCAAGACGCACCTGGCGGCGGCCATCGTTAACTACCGCTACCAGGCCGGAGAACCGGCCCTGTTCGTGGTGGTGCCCGACTTTCTCGACCACCTGCGCTCCGCCTTCAACCCGGAGAGCAAGGTCTCCTACGACCAGCTCTTCGAGAT
>JAFGFP010000091.1 GCA_016931015.1 Dehalococcoidales bacterium | reverse complement strand
TCCTTGTTCTTGGCCCCGATACCGCCGGGGGTGGCGTCCAGCACCACGTCAACCTCGGCTAGGAGGTCTTCCATGGTCCCGGAGACCGGAATCCCGGCGGCCTCTATCTCGGCGGTTTTCTCAGGGATGGCGGAGAAGAGCTTGTAGGGCATTCCCCGTTCCTTAAGGGCCCTTACCGCCAGGGTGGGGGCGGCGTCAACTACCCCGACCAGCTCCATATCTTCCTGTAGGGCCGCCCCGTCAGCCAGTCGCTGACCGATGCAGCCGTAGCCGACAACACCAACCTTTACCTTTGCCATTTGATTTTTACCTCCTTGGTTTCGTCCTAAATGTTCTCTTTACCCGGTCGGGAGCCCGCTGGCACGTCTTTATGGGCCCATCTTTTAGTTTCGGGAAGTGTCTTTGCCCGCCCCTTACCGGCGGCTCTGCCACTTCGGTATTGCCTCCGGGTTTACCAGGTGCTGGGGCACCTCGCCGCGCAGGGCGCTCAGGCAGTTCTCAAGCTGGAGCAGGGGCAGGTTCCACAGTACCTCCGGGTTGAGCGCTGCGGCGTGGGGCGAAAACATCGTCTTAAAGAATATGTCTTCCCCGAGCAGGGGGTTATCCGCTTTGGGAATCTCGTCTCTAAAGACGTCGAGGGCGGCCCCGGCAATCCAGCCTTCCTTCAGGCCCTTGGCCAGCGCCGCTTCGTCGATGAGGCTGCCCCGGGCGGTGTTCACCAGGTAGGCGGTGGGCTTCATCATCTTGAGCCGGGCCTCGTTAATCATGCCTATCGTCTCTTTGGTCTCCACGGCGTGGAGGGTGACGAAGTCCGACTCCTGGAGCAGGGTTTCCAGGTTGGTAAGCTCTACCCCCAGGGCCTTGGCTCTCTCCGGAGGCACGTAGGGGTCGTAGGCGAGAAACTCAAGCTCGAAGGGACGGAGCAGCTCGGCGACCCTGGCGCCGATTCTGCCCAGCCCCACGATGCCCACCGTCTTGTGGCGGAGCAGGGTGTTGGAGACGCTGCGCCATAGCCCGCGGCGGGCGTTATGGTCGGCGAGCTTGAGGTTATTGGCCAGTCCCAGGATAGCGCCCATAGTGAACTCAGCCACCGAGAGGTAGTGCAGCTCGAGGGGGGCATTAGTCACCAGGATACCCAGCTCGGTGGCGGCGCTCACGTCGATGTCGCCGACCCCGATGGCCCTTTTAGCGATGACCTTAAGCTTGTCCCCCGCCTCCATCACCCGGCGCGTTATCTTGCCGTCGCCGGTGGATATCATGACGGCGTCCATGCCGGCCACCTTCTCTACCAGCTCGTCCTCGTCATAGTGCCAGGTATCCGTAAAGAGACGCCCCAGGTTCACCTCACAGCCGGCGGCCTCGAGCGCCCCGATAATGTCTTCGCGGCCGGGGTCCCGGCCCGAGAGCCAGACCCGCCACTTCTTTTCTATCATTGCTTCTCCTACCAGGCGTTTTCCCAGATTTTCCTGACGTCGTCGAGGGTTAGCGGTTTCGGGTTATTGGCCAGGAGCCGGGTAACGTTCATGGTAGCGCTGGCCAGCCCCTCCAGGGCTTCCTTGGGCACCCCCAGCTCGCGGAGGTGGGTGGGGATACCGACGTCGGCGGATAGGGACTTGGCCGCTTCCAGGCCCTTCTCGGCGGCCTCCTGGTCGGAGAGGCCCTCGGTGGCTACCCCGAGCATCCTGGCTACCGTAGCAAACCTCGAGAGATTGGCAGATAGATTACACTCCATAACGTAGGGCAGCAGTACCGCGTTAGCCATGCCGTGGGGCACGTGGAACTGCGAGCCGAGGGGGAAGGCAAGGGCATGGACGGCAGTAACCCCGGAGTTCATGAAGGCCATGCCGCCGAAGAGGGCGCCCTCGGACATCTGGTTGCGGGCCTCCTTGTCCGCGCCGTTCTTGACGGCCCGCCGCAGGCTGCCGGTAATGAGCCGCATTGCCTCCAGGGCCATGGCATCGCTGAAGGTGGTCGCTTTGTTGCCGGTGTAGCCCTCGACGGCGTGGATGAGGGCGTCCATACCCGAGGCAGCGGTCACCTTGGGCGGACAGCCGTAGGTCAGGGTGGGGTCGACGAAGGCGATGCGGGCTAAAAGATAGTTGCTGACGATGCCTTCCTTGAAGCCGCGTTCCCGGTCGTCGAAAACGGCGATATTGGTGACCTCGCTCCCGGTTCCGGCCGTGGTGGGACAGGCGAAGAGCGGGACGCCGGGGCCGGGCACCTTATCCGTACCGCCGTAGTCCTGCCCGATGCCGTCGTGGGCGAAGAGGATGGAGAGCCCCTTAGCGGTGTCGATGCTCGAGCCGCCGCCGATGGCCACTACCAGGTCGTATTTATTCTTGCCCAGCTTCTTGGCGGTAGCGTTCAGTTTCGAGTAGGTGGGTTCCGGCTCCGCCTCGGAGAAGACATCGACCTTAATACCAGCTTTGGTCAGGTTCTCCTTCACCGGGTCGGTGATGCCCGTCTGGAAGACCCCGGGGTCGGTGACCATCAGCGCCCGCTTGGCGCCTATCTTGGTGGCCTCCTCCCCCATGGTCTCGGTGCAGCCGGCACCGAAACGAACCTTGCCCGGAACTCTGATTTCGTAGTTTTCCATAGCTATCTTCCTCCTTCCGGCTTTTAGGAGCTAGATTGTCTGTCAGTAGTTCGCTGCTATGTTACTGCAAAGCCTTTCGCAGTGTCAACGACGACTTTTATTGTCTTGTTTTTCAGTCCGGTGCTAAAATAAGCTGTCGAGCCGGGAGGGGACTATGCCGCTGGATTCCATAATTGTCAGGGGAGCGCGGGAGCATAATCTCAAGGATATAGATGTCACTATTCCCCGGGATAAGCTGGTGGTTATTACCGGCGTCTCCGGCTCGGGAAAGAGTTCGCTGGCTTTTGATACCATCTACGCCGAGGGGCAGCGCCGCTATGTGGAATCGCTCTCGGCTTACGCCCGC
>JAFGFP010000090.1 GCA_016931015.1 Dehalococcoidales bacterium | reverse complement strand
CTGGCGGCCTTTTTTACCTCTTCGGCTCTAGCTTCATCCGCCCCGTCAGCCACCTGAAGCAGGCCGGTCTTAGCGAGAAGCTCTCTGCCCTTATCCGTAATCGCCACCACCAGGAACTCATCCCCGATATCGGTAAGCATCAGGTCGACATCGGCGCTGTGAGTAGGGCCGATACCCAGCGAGGTGCAGAAGCAGCTCTCGTAGGGTCTGGTGCAGCCCAGCCCCACCAGCACCCCGTTCTCGCGCCGCTTAAGGTAGTAAGGGTCTTCATAGCCGTCCTTAAAGGTCAGGTCGAGTACCGCGAGCGCCCGGGCGTCGCAGGGTCGGATGCCGAAGATAAGCCGCTTCTCGTCGGCCGGGGGCGCTAGCTCCACCCGGTAGCCGTCCTTATCCTTCTGGAAGCTGAACATCGCCTCCAGCGGCGGGAAGAAGAGCGCCTTGGGCGGCACCACGGTGTTCCGGTACCACTCCAGAAATCCGGCATCCCCGCCGTCCCACTCCGCCCACTGGGCCACCCCTGCCTCGCGGCAGGGCACGAAGACGCTATACTCCCGAGCCCACTCGCTGAGTAGCTTCGCGATGTCCTCTTTTTTTATCTTCCCGGTGGTCATGTTACCTTATGAAATCCTCCACATCGGTAGGTTCGTAGCAGGTAAGCAGCGGCGGCGCCTCTTTATCCGTCCCCGCCCGGTAGTTAAAGAGCTCGGATACGATGTCGTACATCTCCCGGGCCAGGCTTCTAAGCGGAATCGCTACCGGACAGGCGCGCTCACACTCACCGCAGTCGGTGCAGCGCCCGGCCACATGCAGGTTCCTGGTAACCTGGAACAGGAGGTTATCCTGCCAGCGTGGTATCGGCATTACCCAGGTCGGCTCGGTCTCCTCGACGAAGCAGCGCTCGCAGAAGCAGGCCGGGCAGATATTGCGGCAGGCGTAGCAGCGGAGACAGCGCTCGAATTCACTGCGCCAGAAGGCCCACCGCTCGTCCGGGGCCATCGCCTTCAGGCGGGCTATCTTCTCCTGGCCGGCTTTCCGGCTCTCGTCACCGGCGGCCGCCGTAGGCTCGCCCAGTAAGATGTCATACTCCTGGGGGGTGGGTGTTTCACAGGCCAGGCAGTTATCGAAGAGGACTTCCCGGACGGGGTACTCTCTCTTATCGCCGTTAACCGTTATCAGGACTTTGTCTCCGTGCCGGGTGATGTCGTCTATCTCGTCTCTATCCTTATCCACCAGCCCTTCGACCTTGGCTAAGTCGATGATTCCGGAGCAGGGGACGCCGATGATAACTAAGTCCTCTCGGGCTACCTTGTTATCCTGGATGAGACTTACTATGGAGCGACTGTCGCAGCCCTTAGCGACAACGGCAACCTTTTCCTTAATGCCGGGGAGATAGACGCTGAGGTTATTAGCCATGAAGGGGTTTAATACCAGGCGCCCGGTAGCGTCTCTATCACCGGTGATGAGGGGGGTGGTGGTGAACCTGAGGCTACCCACCTCAAAGCCGATGACACAGCTAACCTTGCCCTGCTCCAGCAGGGCCTTTGCCTCAAGGCGCAGTCTTTGTTCCATTAGCCTGTTCTTCCCCGGTAAAGAGCCGGTTGGGGCCGAGCTCCTTGAGCTCACGGGTCATTTCGGTAGCCAGCTCGGCGAATTTAGCGCCCTCGGCGGCCGAGACCCAGCTTACCTGAAGGCGCCGGGGGTCGATACCCATGTATTCCAGAAACCTCTTAGTGATGGCCATTCTTCTCCGGGTGAAGTAGTTTCCCGTCTGGTAGTGGCAGTCACCGGGGTGGCAGCCGGAAACGAGCACCCCGTCGAAGCCAAGACGCAGGGCCTTAAGAATGAAAAGCGGGTCTACCCGTCCCGAGCAGGGAACCTGGATAACCCGGATGCTGGGCGGGTATTTCTTACGGCTGGTACCGGCCAGGTCGGCGCCGGCATAGCTGCACCAGCGACATAAGAAACCCAGTATGCGGGGCTGCCACTCTGAATCCTGTCCCATATGACTCACTATTAAAATCCGGCTGGTTATTGGTAAAGAAACTAGCCCCAGCATAGCCAAATAGTCTGCTCACCGTCAAGCCCATTATAAACGGCCTGTTTTTCGCTTGATGCCTAACTATTTTGAGTTCTGCGTGGTAAAATGTAGCAAAGATAACGGCGCGTATTCCGGTAACGGGAGAGGATAATTTGTTACTCGAGCTGAGAGTAAGAGACTTCGGCATTATCGAGGATATCAGGTGGAGCCCGGGTAAGGGGCTCAACGTTATCACCGGTGAGACCGGGGCGGGAAAATCCCTGGTCATCGATGCCGTCGAAGCCCTGCTGACCGGGAAGATAGCCGAAGAAGACATCCGCTACGGAGCCGGCGAGACCTATGTCGAGGGGGTCTTCGCTCTCTCCGCAGATGCCGATACCCCTCAGCTTAGGACATTGCTCAGAGATAACGGCCTTGATGCCGACGAGGATACCCTGGTTATCAGCTGCGAGCTCCGGAGGCGGGGGCGCAGCGTGACCCGGGTAAACGGACACGCCGTGTCCCGGGGCCTGCTTTACCAGCTCGGCTGTCTCCTGGTTGATATCCACGGCCAGAGCGACCACCTGTCGCTGTTTAACACGGAACACCACCTCGATTTCCTGGATGCCTACGCCCACACCCTGGAGCTACGGCACGATTTCAGCACCAAGGCCGTGGAGCTAGCCCAGACGGAGCAGGAAATCGAGTCGCTGGCTAAAGAGGAAAAAGAGCTAAATCAGCACGAAGAGCTGCTGCGTTTTCAGATAGGGGAGATAGAGCAGGCTAAGCTGCGGGAAGGGGAGGATACCGAGCTTGAGCAGGAACGGGAGGTTATCGCCTCAAGTGAGAAGCTGAAGGCGTCATCCTATGAAATCTATAGTAACCTCTACGGGGAAGACGCTACGATTGCCTCAGCTTCGGCCATCGAGAAGCTGAAGGCTGCTGTTCAGGAGATGAGGAAGCTGGTGGCGCTTGACCCCTCGCTCAAGCCGCAGCTGGACTTGCTGGAGGGGATTGTCCCCGAGCTCGAAGAGACGGCCCGGGACATCCGCTCTTATGCCGACCGGCTGGAATACGACCCGGCACGGCTGGAGGAGATAGAATCGCGGCTGGAGCTCATCAGGAATCTGAAGAGGAAGTACGGCCAGAGTATCGCCGCGATTCTCGAGTACCGGGAAAAGGCGGCAAAGGAGCTCGAGGGGCTCTCGCTCTGTGTCGAGAAGCGTGCGGAGCTTGAGCAATCGTGCAGCCGTCTGAAACAGGAAATGGGTCGCCTGGCCTCCGAGCTCTCCCGGTTGCGCTCCCAGGCTGCGGAGAAACTGGCGGCCGAGGTGATGAACGAACTCCGCGATTTGAAGATGAGCCAGGTGCAGTTTGAGGTTTACATAAATCAAAAACAAACCGGAGAAGGCATCCCCCTCCCCAACGGTAAAAGCTACGCCTTTAACAAGACCGGGATTGATAACGTAGAGTTTATGGCCTCGACTAATCTGGGGGAGCCGGTTAAGCCCCTGGTTAAGATTGCCTCCACCGGGGAAATCTCCCGTTTCATGCTCGCCCTGAAGGGGGCGCTTTCCAAAGCCGATGATATTCCGGTGCTCGTCTTCGACGAGATCGATATCGGCGTCGGGGGCCGGTCCGGAGAAATCATAGGGAAGAAGCTCTGGGCCTTAGCCCGGAACCGGCAGGTGATTTGCGTCACCCACCTGCCGCAAATAGCCGCTTTCGCCGATGCTCACTACAATATCCAGAAGACGGTCGCTGGCGAGCGTACCTTGAGCCAACTTAAGGTGCTCAAAGACGAGGCCCGGACTGAGGAACTGGCCGTCATGCTCGCCGGGTTGCACTATACCGAGGCCTCGGTCAGCAGCGCCCGCGAGCTGGTGCAAAAGGCGGAGTCCTGGAAAGAGACTCATCCTCAATAAGAGCTTCTGCTGGCGGTGTTCCGTAGTAATATTGCGGTGGTGATTCCGGCATTATCTCTGGTGGTCTTCCGCCGTTATCCCGATAGCAATTATTAGCCAATGGTTTATACAATTATTGGGTCAATAGTTATATAATTAATGTTTAACAGGCTAGCGCCTCATATCATTAATCAACCGGGAGGAGTTTACTTCATTGGTGAATGGTAAAGAAAGAGAGTTCGACCTTGGTGATTACGGTATTAAGAACGCGGCTAATGTTTACCGGAACCTGTCGACGCCGGCGCTCTATGAGGAAATCGTGCGTCGGCGGGAAGGCTTGATGTCCCATCTCGGGCCGATTGTCGTCCGAACCGGGCATCATACCGGCCGGTCTCCCGCCGATAAGTTTATCGTTAAGGAGCCCTCGAGCCGGGACCGGATTTGGTGGGAGGCTAACAAGTCCTTCGCCATTGAAAAGTTCGATGCCCTGTACAACCGGCTGCTCGCCTATCTTCAGGGGAAAGATATCTATATTCAGGACTGCTATGCGGGAGCCAACCAGAAATACTCAGTCCCGATACGCATTATCAGCGAATACGCCTGGCACAGCCTTTTCGCGCGCAACATGTTAATTCAGATTAACGATGCGGAAAGGCGGAGGAACCACGTCCCGAAGTTCACCGTTTTCGCGATGCCCCGGTTTCACGCCACCCCGGCTATCGACGGCACGGACTCGGAAGCCTTTATCATCGTCAACTTCGGGAAAGGGATTATTCTCATCGGCGGGACAAGCTACGCCGGTGAAATCAAGAAGGCGGTCTTCACAGTGCTCAATTATCTCCTGCCGCAGGACAAAGTCCTTTCCATGCACTGTGCAGCTAATGTCGGGTCGCAGGGAGATACCGCCCTGTTCTTCGGCCTCTCGGGGACAGGAAAAACTTCTCTTACCGCCGACCCGGAGCGAAACCTGATAGGGGACGACGAGCACGGCTGGAGCTCTTCCGGTATCTTTAACTTCGAGGGCGGCTGCTATGCTAAAATAATCCGGCTCTCCCGAGAGCAGGAGCCTCAGATATACGAGTGCACCCGTCGCTTTGGTACCATTCTGGAAAACGTGGGCATCGATATCCAGAACCGGAGGCTGGACTTAGACGATAACTCCCTGACCGAAAACACCCGGGCCTGCTATCCCATATCCCACATTCCCGGCTCCGTGCGTTCCGGGATGGGTACCAGCCCGCAAAACATATTCCTGCTCAGCTACGACGCCTTCGGGGTGATGCCGCCTATCGCCTTGCTCACCCCGGAACAGGCGACCTACTACTTCTTGCAGGGGTACTCCGCCAAAGTTTCCGGCACCGAGGTGGGGCTGGGTAAGGAGCCGGAGACGGTATTCAGCTCCTGCTTCGGCGCCCCGTTCATGGCGCTGCCGCCGATAGAATACGCTCGGCTCTTCCTCGATAATATCGTCCAGCATAAAGTAAGGTGCTGGCTGGTGAATACCGGGCTGGTCCACGGGGGGTTCAGAACCGGGGGGGAGCGGATATCCATAAGGCACACCCGGGCTCTCATCCGCGCGGCGATAAGCGGCCGGCTATTGGATTCGCCGATGGAGAAAGAGCCGGTTTTCGGCTTCGATACCCCCGCCGTGTGTCAAGGTATTCCCGGTGAGATTCTCAAACCGTCGGCTGCCTGGGAGGATAAAGACGCCTACCAGCGTGAGGTAAAGGGGCTGGCGGCCAAGTTCGTCAGTAACTTTTCACGATTTAGCGGCAGCGTCCCGGATGGTATCTTGGAGGCTGGCCCCAGGCCATGACTCGAGGTTTAACGACCTTGCTTCGGGGGTATTCTGCCCGTCGCGATTACTTAGCCGTGCTGCCCGGTTTATGAGGGCAGGTCTTCGGTCGGTAGCTGGCTAATGGAGATTACCTGGTCCTCGGCGACCTCTACCTCCGGCATCCCGTCGGTGAAGTGGGGTTGGGGTGGGGTAATCTCCTCACCCTTCCGGTAGGTTCTCTCCTCTTTAATGATGTTTAGCAGGGTGTAGACGATGCGGAAGTTCCCGCTATGGTTTCCGATGTGCCCGGCGGGTAGGAAGCAGTCGAGGATTTCCCACTCGTTGTAGATATTGCGCGTCCAGGTTACGGTCTGACTACCCTTGTCTCCCGGCTGTACCTCGCCCTGCTGCCAGCTACCGGTAACGACCCGCAGCAGCTTTCGCGCCGTAAAGTCGCACATCGAGTCCTGGTCGATGACCCCATCCGGTGCCGCGAGCATCTGTCTTCCTCCGGGACCGTCGCCCAGCTCTTTTGCCTGCTCGGTGACCACCGAGACCTTGATTTCCTCTTCGTACTTATCCAGAAGCTCGCTGAGCTTCTCCAGCAGCTTCTCCCGGGTCGTCTCGGATTGCGGTTTTGAGGTATCGCCGATCATGACCACGGTGGGCGGCGTGGCTGCGACCGGAGCCGGCTTCGGGGCTTTACTGCGGCGGTAGGCGAAGAATACGCCCAGGCCGACGCCTACCGCAATCAGGGAAATAAAGAGGATGGGCCGGGTATAGTCCGGCTCCCAGTCCACGATTATGGTCTTCGGGTTATCCATAAGCGCCGTGCCGCTAGAGTCGGCGGCTATCAGCTTGCCCCCGAATACCCCGAGGATACCCGACATGGGAAGCTCACTGGTTTCTAGGGACCACTGGGCTTGGCTGCCCGCCTTGTGCCAGGTGCCGCTGCCCATATCGCCGTAGGGGGACGCCAAGCTTAGCTGGTAGTAAGTATCGTAGTTGGCGGTGATAGTCCCCGGTGCGGTTGCCGTGAGACTAAGGTCTTCGTCCCGGGCGGTTTCCCCGGTGGCTAGCTCCCAGTGGGAAAAGCGGTACTGGGTATCGGTGGTGTCCTCAATCTGGCTCGGGGCGCTGGTTCTCAGGGTGTAGCCTTCGCTGTACCAGCCGCTCCCGGTTATCTGCCCGGCCGCGCTGGGTTCGGTTTCGAATTCGATGTAATACTCGGTATCGTAGTTGGCGGTGATAGCCCCCGGGGCGGTGATGGTCAGGCTCAGGGCCTCGCTGGTGACAGTGCCCCCGGTGGGTAGCTGCCAGTAAGAAAAGCTGTATCGAGTGTCATCCGTGTCCTCGACCTGGCTCGGGGCGGTGGTGGTGAATATGTAGCCCTCGCGGTACCAGTCGCTGTCCGTCACCTGGCCGACCTCGCTGGGAACGGTGGTAATCTCGATAAAATACTCGGCTTCGTAGCTGAAGTGAGCGTCGGGGTGGCTCTTGCTTACCTCAATGCGGTCATCCTCGGCGATATACCTGATAGCGGCATTGGTGTCGTGGGAAACGGTCTCGTCGACGGTTACCGTCTGGCTCGAGCCCAGGTCGAGGTTCAGGTGCACCGACTCGCCGCCCTCCAGGGCGGCTACCCAGTCCCCCTCCACGTAGACGTTCGTCTCGCCCGAGGCCAGACTGGAAGCGACACTGATAACCGAGGCAAAAGTCCCTTCCTCGACGGAAAGACTGAAGCTCCGCTGGGCGGAGAGCGGCGACGTCGAGCTATCGGTAACCTTGATGGTAAAGCTGTAGTCGCCCTCGGTATCGTCGTCCGGGGTTCCGGAGATAACCCCGGTGCTGGTTTTCAGCACTAGTCCGTCCGGCAGCTCCCCGCTGATAATAGTCCAGGTGTAGGGAGAGGTGCCCCCGGTAACGCTGACCTGCTCCGAGTAGCTGCTGCCCTCCGTGGCGTCCGGTAGCGAGGTGGTCAGGAAGGAGAGGGGTGTCTGGGTAACGTTAATGACGAAGCCCTGTGGGGTTGAAGTGCCACCGCCATCAGTAACGGTGACGTAGAAGGCGTAGTTCCCGGTTGTCGTCGGCTCGCCGGAGATGACCCCGGTGCCGGCATTGAGCGTTAGTCCGTCCGGTAGAGCGCCGCCGGTAATTGCCCAGGTGTAGGGAGAGGTTGCCGTTGAGTATAATGTCGTCGTGTAGTAGACATCCACTTCCCCTTCCGGCAAAGTGCTGGGGAAAATGGTCGGCGCTGCTGCCCAAACCGGCTCGCTGATAAGAAACACCGCGCTCAGGAAAACGAGAGCGCTCACCGCCGTCAGGCGACGTGCTAAACCGGCGCTCATCCCCAGAGAGCGCCGCCCCGGCCATTTATGAAATTTCATCTCTCTCACCAAGGTCTATTATAGTAGCTGGCGGTAACATTAACAACGTTTTCTGAAAGTTGAGCCCTCCGTAGTACATTCTCCGGTGGTCTTAATCTTAGCCTAGCATAAAAATATGAATTTACTATGAACTGAGACCGAACCGGGGGGCGGTTGGTTCGGGGGACGCAGAAGGGTGCTCTTTGGAATATGTTAGGAGCCTGAACCGGACTGTTAAACCGACCGGGGAGGAATCATAACCCTCCCCGGTCGGTAAATCTTGCCTTAGAGTGATGTATCCGGTAGTAGCTAGCCGCCCAGGGCCAGCCTCCCGATGTTAAAGATAAGGGCGGAGACAACCCAGGCGATAGCGCAGGTGTAAGCCACCGAGAACCAGGCCCATTTGGCCCCGGCCTCGCTTCTGATGGTGCCGATAGCGGCCACGCAGG
>JAFGFP010000089.1 GCA_016931015.1 Dehalococcoidales bacterium | reverse complement strand
CCCCGGTAACTACCGCCGGGGAACGT
Source organism: Dehalococcoidales bacterium (assembly GCA_016931015.1). Classification (GTDB taxonomy): domain Bacteria; phylum Chloroflexota; class Dehalococcoidia; order Dehalococcoidales; family UBA5760; genus UBA5760. Next base: position 2,821 of record JAFGFP010000089.1, on the reverse strand, counting down.
CAGTCGCAGCTAAAGCCGATGAGCCGTATCTTGCTGTCCGACTCGCTGAGCGTCCAGGTGGTCAGGCACTCGCCCCACTTGTCGCTGGTTACCGTGCCCTGAATTTCCCACTCCCCTTTGCCTTCGTAGCTGGCGTCCCATGTCCCCATCGCGGTTACCGTCCCGATCTCGCCGTAGGCTGCGGCCTCTTCCTCCCCGACGCTCTCCACGAAGTAGTCGTCGATGTAGGGCACGCCGGCAACCACGATGATGGCGATGGCCTGTTGCCGGTTCAGGGCCGATGGGTTCATCAGGTTATCCAAGAAGCCGCAACCGAGCAGGGGTACCGCCAATAACCCCAGCAGGCTAGCCAGCAGGAGCCCTTTCGCCTTACCTTTCAAATTGGTCCCCCCTTCCGCAATATGACAACCGGGTCTGTACGGGCTTAGGCTAACAGGTCTTCCGGGATGCCCAGACCCCACTTGCAGACCGGGCAGGTTATGCTTTTAATCAGGTACTTGTCTTTCGCCTGCTGCTCCCGGGGCGTTTCTTTGAATTCCACCGCCAGCTGACTGACCCTCTCCCGGGTAATCTGAACGAATGTCCCGCACCGGGGGCACAGGATATAGCGCCGCTCGCCTTTAAGTAGGATGCCGGTCTCGGGGGCGGCTTCCCTCGGTTCGAGCTGCTTACCCAACCGGGATAGCTCGCTCTCTATCTCGGGGAGCCGGGAACGGGCTTCGGGCTTTTTCTCTTCGAGGATAGCGCGCTTCAGGTCGTACAGCTCTTCCCAGCGTTCGATGACCTTCTGCCGCTCCGCCTCGGTCTTGCCTTCCAACCCTTCCGGGATAATGTCCTGGTATTCCATAGCCATCTCCTTGTTCAAGACGGACGTAACCTTTTGACACTCATTTCGTCTATCTAATCACCTCGGCGCCGACGAAGGGCCTGAGGACCTCGGGGACGACGATGCTGCCGTCGGCCTGCTGGTAGTTCTCCATGACGCTGATGAGCACCCGGGGCAGGGCCAGCCCGGAGCCGTTCAGGGTGTGCACGAACTGGGGCTTGGCGTCGGCGGCCGGCCGGTAGCGGATACCCGCCCTTCGCGCCTGGAAGTCGGCGCAGTTGGAGCAGGAGCTCACCTCCAGCCACTCGTTACAGCCGGGAGCCCACATCTCGATGTCATAAGACTTGGTGGAGGCAAAGCCCAGGTCGGCGGTGCATAGCTCCAGCACCCGGTAGGGTATCTCCAGCCGGCGGCAGACCTCTTCGGCGGCGCTCACCATCTTGTCAAGCTCCTGGTTAGAAGTATCCGGCTCGACGAACTTATAGAGCTCCACTTTGTCGAACTGGTGGCCGCGCTTGATGCCCCGCGTGTCCTTCCCGGCGCTCATCTTCTCCCGCCGGAAGCAGGCGGTGTAGGCGACGTAGTAGATGGGCAGCACCGCCGGCGGGATGATTTCCTGGCGGTGCAGGTTGGTCAGGGGCACCTCGGCGGTGGGCACGAGCCAGAAGTCGTCCTCGGCGTCGTGATAGAGGTTATCGGCGAACTTGGGCAGGTTGCCCGTGCCCGTCAGGCACTCCCGCTTAACTACGAACGGCGGGTAGATTTCCTGAAAGCCGTGTTCCCTGGTGTGGAGGTCGAGCATGAAGGCGATGAGGGCCCTTTGCAGGCGGGCGCCTAAGCCTTTGAGCACGTAGAAACGGGAGCCGGAGAGCTTAACCCCCCGGTCGAAGTCGATGATGCCTAAGGTCTCCCCCAGCTTCCAGTGTGGGGCTGGCTCGAAGGTAAAGCTCCGCGGCTCTCCCCAGGAGCGCACCACGATGTTATCCTCTTCGCTGGCGCCCACCGGCACGGTGTCCTGGGGGATATTGGGAATCTGGAGCAGAAGCTCTTCCAGCCTGGCATCCAGGTCGCGGACCGCTTCTTCCAAATCTTTTATCTCGTTACGCAGCCGGCGTCCCTCGTCGGCGGGCGTCCTCTTCCGGGCCGCGTCCTTTCGGGCCCGTCTCAGGTCTTCGAGCTCGGTTACCTTCCGGCGGCGGCTGGCGTCAAGCTCTAGGATTTCGTCCAGCGGGGCGCTGTCCCGGCGCTTGGCGAGCGCCTCTCTCACTAAAGCTACGTTTTCCCGGATAAACCTGAGGTCGAGCATTAATTTCTCCCCTATTTATGCCGCTGGCTCCTCTGCGGCGGCTAATTATCCTCGACTTCGTAATCGAGGCTACGCAGGCGCTTTCTGGCGACGTCCAGTTCCGCCTCGGTAAAGAGACCCCGGAACTGCCGGCGCAGCGCCAGGGCTTCTACGCAGATGTCGAGCCGGTTGAGCTTATGGAGTTTAAACAGGGCGTTTCTCGGGTGGGGGCTGGAGAGCCGCTCCCGGGCTACCGCCAGGCCGCCCATCTCCTTTACCTCCTGGTGAAAGCGGTCAGCGTGGTAATTACATTCGTTCTTGGCTTTCTCGTATAGTGACAACATCTCCTCGTGAAAGTTGGCTTCCAGATTGTCCATGCTCCTCCTCTAGCCCCTTATCCTCTAGCCGGGAAAAAGGCGTTATTCGGCTACCTTACCTCGGCCTGGTTTGGGAGTGAAAATGTATATTTTCATCATTATAGCACACCCGAAAATAGGTGCGGTAGCTGGCCGGTGGCTAGTTTCCGGGGCTTTTCCCGGGGCGCCTGGTCAGGGCCGTCCTTGCTTAAGATTCGGCGCTGGCGTATACTATTAGGCTGATATATCAGGAGGTGTTTTAGAATCTATGGATTTAGCGGTTGTCACTACTATCGTATCTGCCGCCGCCATCTCGGTGCTGGCCAGTGTTTCCTTCTCGCAGATGAGGGCGCT
>JAFGFP010000012.1 GCA_016931015.1 Dehalococcoidales bacterium | reverse complement strand
CTGGCCCCCCTTACCGCAGCCGCCGCCCTGGTTCATGTCAAGGTCGTTACCGATGGCGTCGATGTTCTTCAGGGTCTGAAATACGTTCCCGGTGAGAGTCACCGGCTTTATCGCCTCGGCGAGCTTGCCGTTACGAATCATATAGGCTTCACCGGCGGAGAAGGTGAACATCTCCATGCTGGTGGTGCCCCCGTACCAGTTCTTGGCGTATATCCCCTCTTTGATGTCGCCGATGAGGTCGTTAAAAGAGGTGGTGCGGGGCTCGATGTAGGTATTGGTCATGCGTACGATGGGCGGGTAGCGGTAGCTTAAGGCCCGGGCGTTCCCGGTAGGCGCTTCGTTCATCTTGGCCGCCGTCTCCCTGGAGTGAAGGCGGCCCACTAGCTTACCCTCCCTGATGAGGTAGGTCTTGGCGCCGGGGGTGCCCTCGTCATCGTATTTGAAGCTACCGCGCATTCGGGGCATGGTGGCGTCGTCGATGATGTTTAGCTCGGGGCTGCCGAATTCTCTCCCCAGCACCATAACCTCGCGGAGACGGTCATTCTCGTAGACGAAGTCGGCCTCGGAGAGGTGCCCGAAGGCTTCGTGGGTAAAGACCCCGGCCAGCACCGGGTCGAGGACTACGGTGTATTCGCCCCCGGCCGCCCTGGGGGTGCTGAGCAGGGCTACCGCGTGCCGGGCCATCTCGGCGACCGGCTGGTAGAGGTTCTCGATGGCGCTGAAGTCGCCCCGGCTGCCCAGGCTCAGCCCGGACTGCTGCACCTCGGCGTCCTCGGTGGCGATGGCCGCCAGGCGTAGGGTAACGTCGGCCCGCTCCTGCTCGATAAAGCTGCCCGGGGAGCTTAAGAATATGGTCTTCTTATGGCTGTCGCCGTAGGCGATAATCGAGGTCTGAATCTTGGAGGTCTCCCAGATAACATCGTTATACTCGTCGAGGAGCCGCTTCTTTCCAGCCAGCGGCATGGCTACCGGGTTTTGGCCCTCTAGCGTGGTTACGCTAGCGGTCACGGTAGCTACCGGCGCTAGCTTAATCTGCTGCTTCCCATTGGCAAGCTTGGCCTGGGCGACAGCCGATGCCACCCGGCTTTCTAGCTCACCCAGGTCGTTAAAGCTAATAAAGCCCCAGCCGCCCCCCACCAGGGCGCGTACGTTACCCCCCACCGCCCGCGTCTTGCCGATAGACTCGAGCTCTCTTCCCCGGTAGGTAATATGGCTGGCCTGGCTCTCCTCGAGACGGGCCTCGATATAGTCGGCCTGATAACCGGCCATTATCTCAGCCAGGCGACGGGCGCTCTCTGTAATGTCGGGCATGAACCTCTCCATTCTTTAAATAGGGAACAGGATAAGTTTACTGAGGGGCGAGGTTGGTTGTCAATTGATGAGCGGCGGGCAGCCTTTACAAGTCCACTACCGATACGGTATTCTAGCTGGAAAGGAGGGTGTTTTGTATCGGGCACCGCGCGGCACCTCGGACATCTTACCCCAGGAGCAGGCCTACTGGCGCTATGTCGAGAGCCGGGCCGTCAGTCTCGGCGAGCTTTACGGCTACCAGCGCATCGATACTCCCACCTTCGAGGACGTGGGGCTCTTCTCCCGGAGTATCGGGGAGGGGACCGACATCGTCGAGAAGGAGATGTACACCTTCGAGGATAAGGGGGGCAACCGGCTCACCCTGAGGGCCGAGGGCACGGCCCCGGTGTGCCGGGCCTATCTCGAGCACGGGATGCATAACCTGCCCCAGCCGGTGAAGCTCTACTATGTGGCGCCCATCTTCCGCTACGAGCGGCCCCAGGCGGGGAGGTACCGCGAGCACTATCAGTTTGGTTGTGAGGCGCTGGGTGATGGCAGTCCCGCCCTCGATGCTGAGGTCATTGACCTGGCCTGGCAGCTCTTTATCTCCCTCGGCCTTGCTAACTTGGCCCTGAAGCTGAACAGCATCGGCTGTCAGAAGTGCCGCCCGCAATATCTCGATACCCTGAAGAACTACTACGCGGGATACGCCGGGGAGCTCTGCCGGGACTGTAAGAGCCGGCTGAAGCGGAACCCGCTCCGCCTTCTCGACTGTAAGCAGCCGCAGTGTCAGGCGGCAGCCGACTCGGCCCCGAAGAGCAGCGACTACCTCTGCCCCGAGTGCGCCGGGCACTTCAGCCAGCTTAAGGGCTACCTGGAGCGTCTTAAGCTCCCCTTCGAGGTCAGTCACCGCCTGGTGCGGGGGCTCGACTACTATACCCGGACCGTCTTTGAGATTCAGCCCGAGTCGGCGGGTGCCCAGAGCACCATCGGCGGCGGGGGGCGCTACGATGATTTAATCGGCGAGCTGGGGGGCAGGCCGACCCCGGCGATTGGCTTTGCCACCGGCCTGGAACGCATCATCCTCAATCTGAAAGAGCAGGGCATCGCCGTGCCGCCGCTAGCGGGGCCGACGGTGTTCGTGGCTTATATCGGTGATGCCGCCCGTGACGAAGCGGTGGCCCTGGCCGCCGGTATGCGCCGGGCGGGTATCGGGGTTATCGGGGCGGCCGGGGATAAGAGCCTCAAGGCGCAGCTAAGGCAGGCCAACAGCCTCGGCGCCGGCTATGCCGTGATTATCGGCGACGAGGAGATAGCGGCGGGTACGGTGGTGCTGCGGGACATGACCACCTCGGCGCAGGAGACCGTTCCTCTTAACGAGCTTGAGGGTCGTCTCAAGAGCGCCTCGGGTTAACATAATCATCATTTTCCTGGGGGTAACATGGCACTTAAGACACTTAAAATCACCACCTTGAGTGAAAACACGGCCGGTCTGGGGGGCTTTCTCGGCGAGTGGGGCTTGAGTATCCTGGTGGAGACCGGGGACTTGAGTCTGCTACTGGATACCGGACAGAGCATCTCCGCTACCAATAACGCCGACCTGCTCGGTATCGACCTTAACTGCGTCGACCGTATTATCTTGAGCCACGGCCACTACGACCACACCGGCGGCCTGTCTTATGTCCTGCGCCGGATGGTTAAGACCGTGCCGGTAACGGCCCACCCCGATATCTGGGCGGATAAGTACAGCCACCGTGAGGGTCAGGCCTCTCGGTATATCGGCATACCTTACCGGCGCCACCTGCTGGAGAGTCTGGGGGCCAGCTTTGAGCTGCACCGCGAGCCCGTGAAGATAAGCGGCGGCATTACCACCAGCGGCGAGGTGCCCATGGTAACCGAGTTTGAAGAGGTCGAGTCCTATCTTATGGTAAGGGAGGCTGGGGCTTTCAAGCCGGATGAGCTGCTCGACGACCAGGCGCTTATCATCGAGACCGAAGCGGGTCTGGTGGTCGTTCTGGGCTGTGCTCACCGGGGTATTATCAACACCCTGTATCACGCCCGCCGTCTTACCGGCGTGGATAGGGTCTACGCCGTGCTCGGCGGCTGTCACCTCATGGATGCCTCCCGGGAGCGGGTGCGGCTTACCATCGCCGCCCTGAAGGAGATGGGCGTGCGGAGGCTGGGCGTCTCCCACTGTACCGGGCTTCCGGCGGCCTTCGTCATGGCTGGGGAGTTCGGGGACGGGTTTTTCTTTAATAATGCGGGCACGGTGACTACCCTGCCCTGAGGAGCTTTAGCCACGAAGCTATCAGTAGAACTGGCGCCCCGGCACAAAGCGGGCCTTAAGCTGGCTAACCCGGTAATGACGGCTTCGGGCACCTTCGGCTACGGCACCGAGTACTGTCACCTGTTCGATATCGAGCGGCTGGGGGCCATTGTCTGTAAGGGGACGACCCTTGAGCCCCGGGATGGTAATCCGCAGCCCAGGATTGCGGAGACCGCCTGCGGCGTGCTCAACGCCATCGGATTGCAGAATATCGGCTTTAAGGCCCTGCTTAAAGAGAAGGCGCCGGTCTGGGCCGGCTGGCGGGTGCCGGTCATCGTTAACATCGCCGGGGAGACCATTACCCAGTATGCTGAGCTCGCCGACATGCTGGACGGGGTGGCTGGAATCAGCGCCCTTGAGGTAAACATCAGCTGCCCCAACGTTACCGCGGGCGGGGCCGAGTTCGGTGCGGAGCCGGGGCCGGCGGCCCGGGTTACCGGGGCGGTACGAGAGGCGACCTCGCTTCCGGTGCTGGTTAAGCTGACCCCGAATACCGCCGACATAGTAAAAGTAGCTAAGGCGGTAGCCGGCGTCGGCGCCGATGCTTTAACCCTGGTTAACACCCTTAAGGGCATGGCTATCGATATTAGGCAGCGGCGTCCCATGCTCGGTAACGTTACCGGCGGCCTTTCCGGCCCGGCGGTTAAGCCGGTGGCGCTGGCGATGGTCTACGAGGTGGCCGGCGCCGTAAAGATACCGGTTATCGGCTGCGGCGGTATCACTACCGCGAGCGACGCCCTGGAGTTCATCATGGCCGGGGCGAGCGCCGTCCAGGTGGGTACGGCCGGTTTTGCTAACCCCCAGGCCCCCCTTGAGGTTATTGAGGGAATCGAGGAGTTCATGCGGCAGGAGGGGGTCGCTGACATCACCGAGCTTATCGGGGTGGGGCGGCGCTAGAATACGGTTGTAGGTGAGAGATGGATCCTATAGCAATAGCATCAGTCGTAGCGTCTGCCGTGGTTGCTGTTGCGGTGATATATCGAGATATTTTCCGTAGCTGGTTTTTCAGACCTAAGCTTGAAATAACGTTTAGTTTGGAGAGGCCAGTTTCTCGTTTAACGACGATAGAGTGGCCGTTGGGAACGAGTGCACTATCACGGTGGAAGGGAGCTTTTTGGCCACGATTAAGGTTTATAAATAAGGGTAGAAGTGTAGCGAGAAAATGTGAAGCTATACTAGCGGAGATTAGGAGGCCTGATGGCAGTCTTGACGAGAGGTATGACCCTGTTACGCTAAGGTGGGCTATTGCTCCAAAAAGTAAAGGGCTTGAACCACTGGATATTGCGTGTGACAGACAGGTTGATCTTAATACATTTACGACAATTGAGGGTCAGGGATTCGCACATTTTGCGACGCATCAAGACCCTCGTGGAATACCATTAGGTATTGAACCTGGCGACTATTGGTTTTGTATAAAGATATATGGTGAAAATATTAAAACTGTAAGCCAGGGCTATGCTGTTCACTGGGACGGTGAAGATTACAGAAGAGTCGATATGATAGAAATGAATAATCCACCTGCTAGCTTATCCGAATGGCCTTGGGAAATAATCCAGTAGAAGTTACGTAATTTCACCTTCGGTTCTTAATATTCACCTATTTTTGACAGGCGCTATCTATGAAAGAAACTCTCTCTCCGGAAGCTATTACCCGGAATCTGGGAAACCGCCTTATCGGGCGGCGGGTTATCTTTTACCCCAGCGTGACCTCGACCAACGAGCTGGCTAAAGAGGAGGCCAGGCGGGGCGCCGAGGAGGGGACGGTGGTTATTGCCGGGGAGCAGACGGGGGGGAAGGGACGGCTCCGGCGGAGCTGGCTCTCGCCCGGGGGCAGTATCGCCCTGTCGCTGGTGCTCTATCCCGAGGTGGCCGAGCTACCCTCGCTCATCATGGCGGCTTCGCTGGCGGTAGCCCGCAGCATCGCGGCGGTTACCGGCCTTGAGCCCCGGCTTAAATGGCCTAACGATGTCCTGGTCGGAGAGAGAAAGGTCTCGGGGATACTGGTGGAGAGCCAGGTGCGGGGGAGCCGTGTGGACTATGCCGTTATCGGTATCGGCATCAACGTTAACTTTAAGGTCGCCGACTTCCCGGAGATAGCGCCCGCGGCGACCAGCCTCGCTGGTGAACTGGGGGAAAAGGTGTCGCTAACGGCTCTGATTAGAAGGCTCCTGGTCGAGTTCGAGGGGAGATATCTGGCTCTTAAGGCGGGCGGCGGCTCGCTGTATGAGGAGTGGCGGGACAGCCTGTCTACCCTGGGGCAAGAGGTCCGCGTCGAGTCCGGTGGTGATGTGCAGGTAGGTATAGCCCAGTCGGTAGACCGGGACGGCAGCCTGCTGCTCCGTAATCCTGACGGCAGCCTGAGCCGGGTTGTGGCCGGCGAGGTAAGGCTGCGCCATCAGACGGAACAGGACTCGACCTAGAGAGAGTGGTCTAAGTCCACCCCCTCTAAGTCTTAACTGCGTCGTAGAGAAGTAACCCGTAGGGGGTCAGGCTTCTCCAGTTAATTCTATTTTTCCTCGTCTCCCGAGCCTAAAACCTTGCCCAGCTTCCCTATGTTAGTGAAGGCTTCGAAGAGGTTTATGGGCACCGGGAAGATAATGGTGCTGTTCTTCTCGGCGGCGATATTGGTCAGCGTTTCCAGATAGCGGAGCTGCAGGGTGGTTGGCTCTCTGGAGATAATGTGGCCGGCTTGAGCCAGCTTCTCCGAGGCCTGAAGCTCACCCTCGGCGTGGATGATTTTGGCTCGCCTTTCTCTCTCGGCTTCGGCCTGGGCGGCCATGGAGCGCTTCATCGTCTCCGCCAGCTCGACCTCTTTAATCTCCACGGTGGTAACCTTGACCCCCCAGGGGTCGGTCTGCTCGTCGATGGTCTTCTGTAGAATCTGGTTGAGCCGCTCCCTTTCGGCCAGCAGCGAATCGAGCTCCGATTGCCCCAGGACGCTACGCAGCGTCGTCTGGGATATCTGCGAGGTGGCCCGGATGAAGTCCAGAACCTTGACCACCGAGGCTTCGGGGTCAACGACCCGGAAGTAGACCACGGCGTTTACCCGGACGGTGACGTTGTCCTTGGTGATTACCTCCTGATAGGGGACGTCCATGGTTATTACCCGGAGGTCGACCTTGACCATGCGGTCAACGAAGGGAATGATGACGAAGATACCCGGCCCCTTGGCGCCGACGAGCCGTCCCAGACGGAAGATGACCCCGCGCTCGTACTCGCGGAGGACTTTGATGGATGCCGGGAGGAATATGGCTAAAAGCACCACAAGTAGAATGATACCCCAAATTGGCATTTCCTTTTGCCTCCTTTACTTATTTCTCTATTTCTGGCTCTTTCTTGGTTACGTGCAGTTTCAAGCCCTCGGTATTGGTTATAATCACCTCCTCACCGGGCTTTGCCTCGCCCTGGTCTAGTATTGCTGTCCAGAGTTCGCCCTTATAGAGTACCTGTCCTTCGGGTTTAAGGGCTACCTTGACGGTGGCGGCCTTGCCTCTCAATTCTTCGCGGCCGGTGGTCGGCTGCCGCCGGTGGGTGCGGACGACGCGATAGACAATAAAGGCCGTGATGCTGCCAATGACCGCAGCTATGGTTGGAATTACCCATGGGTCTGGTTGAAACAATGTCGGCCTCCCGCTAAACAGTATTAGGAGGCCAATAACCAATGAGGCTATGCCTCCCGCGGTGAATATCCCGAAGCTGGCGGTGAAAAACTCGGCGATGAATAGCCCCCCGGCCAGAGCCACCAACGCGATACCGGCGTGGTTTACGGGCATTATGCCCAGGGAATAGGCGGCTAAAAAGACGCAGATGCCCCCGAAGACACCGGGGAAGATGAGGCCGGGATTAAATATCTCTACGGTAATGCCGAGTATGGCCAGGCTTAAAAGGACGACGGCGATGTTGGGGTCGCTGATGGTCAGCAGAAAGTCCTCCAGGCTGCTCATCGGGTTCCGGTTAGTGACAGCGTCTCGGGTATCCAGGGTAACGACCCTGCCGTCGACCATGGTTGTCTGCCAGCCGTCCAGCCGGGTAATCAGGCTGTCGAGGTCGGCGGCCACCAGGTCGATGACGTTGAGCTCTAGGGCCTCCTCTTCGGTAGCGGAGACGCTCTCTCTAACCGCCTTTTCCGCCCACTCCATATTGCGGTCATGGGCGTTGGCGATGCTTCTGATGTAGGCGGCGGCGTCGTTAACCACCTTTTCCGCCATCTCCTCCGACATCTCGGCTTCGCCGTCCTCACCGATGGCTACCGGGTGGGCGGCGCCGATGTTGGTGTTCGGGGCCATGGCGGCGACGTGGGCGGCCATGGTGATGAAGACTCCCGCCGAGGCCGCCCGGCCTCCCTGGGGCGAGACGTAGACCACCACCGGCACCTCGGCGTTAACGATGTCCTGGACGATGTCACGCATCGAGGTGTCCAGGCCGCCCGGGGTATCCATGGTGATGATGCAGGCCTGGGCACCGTCTTCTTCGGCCTGGTTGATGCCGCGTTCGATATAGCTAGCGACCACCGGGTTGATAACACCCTTGACCTCAAGAACATCAATCGTGGAGTTGGCTGCCTGAGCTCCGGTGGCGACGGAAATAGCGGCGGTAACGGCTAGTCCCAGCAGTAATGTAAGGCGTATAATCTTCAGCATGTAAGTTTGCGCTGTAACGGCTCCTCGGTAGACCCCATTTTCGATTCGCATAGAGATTATAGCTTTATTGGGTAGCTATTGCAAATAAACCGCCGGACTTCTCCCCCGCTGGTGAGGTTGAACAGGGGGGTAGATGTGGTATAAAATTTAGCCACCATCGGGAAAGGACGGGCTAATGAGGGTTGAGCAGTGTAAAGGGTTCCGGGACCTATCTCCCCAGGAGATGGGCCGCTTTCGCTTTATCGCCCGGGCGTTCCGGGAGTGCTGCTTCGGCTGGGGCTTTAGCGAGGTAAGAACGCCGACCCTGGAGTACCTGCACCTGTTCACGGCTACGGGGACGCTTACTCCGGGTATGCTGGGTCGGGTCTACTCCTTCCTCGATTGGGACGGCTGGAGCGGGCAGCGGGTGGTACTACGGCCCGACGGCACTATTCCGGTAGCCCGGTTCTATATCGATAATCTGGCCGGGAAGGGGCTGGCCAAGCTCTTTTACCTGGCTAATATCTTCCGGTTCGAGGAGACGGGGAAAGAGGCCAGGGAGCGGTGGCAGGGTGGCGTCGAGCTTATCGGGGTGAGCTCGCCCCTCGCCGACGTCGAGCTCATGGTGATGGCCCTCGAGGTGCTTACCAAAGTGGGGGTTAAGGGGGTGGGACTGCGCCTCTCTCACGCCGGTATCATCAGGAGCCTGCTCTCCAGGCTCAGGCTGAGTCCCCGGGAGCAGGCCCAGGTCTTCGACCAGATTCTGGACGGCGATTCCGAAGCCCTGGCTGAGATAAAGTCTCAGCGGCCCAGGCTGGGTAGGGCGCTGGCGGCGCTGATTGAGCTAAAGGGTGATTCCTCGGCGGCGCTCAAGGAGGTGAGGGCCCTCTTCGACCACGGCCTCCCCGAGATTACCCCCCACATGGATAATATGATAAGTATCGCCGAGCTGCTGGAGGCGGCCGGCGTCCGCTACCGGATTGACATCGCCTCGGGGCGGGGTTTCGAGTACTATACCGGGGTAATCTTCGAGCTTTATAAGGACGAGCGTAAGCTGGGTGGTGGGGGGCGGTACGACGCCCTCATCCCGCTCATGGGCGGCGGCGAGGTTCCGGCCTCGGGCTTTGCCCTCTACCTCGACCCCCTGCTGGAGCTGGTGGCCCCGGAGACGGCGCTGCGGCCTCGGGCACGGCGGGTCCTGATTCAGGTGGAGTCAAAGGTAATCGGGAGTGGTTTCGAGATTGCCCGCCGTCTCCGTGAAGCGGGTAACGTGGCCGAGTTTCAGCTCGGGGGTCAGGAGCCGGCTGATTTCGGCTGGCTGCTCGAGCTTAAGGACGAAGCGCCGTTCTTTATCCTGACCGACCGGACCCGAAAACAGCGGTTTGAGCCGAAAGATGCCGATGGGGTTCTGGCGCTGGTGGGTGGCCGAGATGTCGCTTAAGATAGCCCTACCCAAGGGACGCCTTATGGCCGAGACGGCGGCCTTGCTTAACCGGGCGGGTTGGGGTCTTGCCGAGTACCGGGAGAAATCGCGGCTCTACCGCCTGCGCTCGGAGACGATGCCCCGTCTTTCCGCCAAGGTCTTTCACGAGCGGGACATCCCGATTCAGGTAGCGATTGGTAACTACGACCTCGGCATCTGCGGGCTGGACTGGGTGGAGGAGCTGCTGGCGAAGTACCCCAGCAGCGCCGTGGAGAAGGTGAGAGACCTGGGCTACGGAGCCGGTGCCCTGCACCTGGTGGCCAGTAAGGCTAATGGGGCGACGGCCTCGCTGGATGAGGTCTCGTCGCTTGCGGGCGGGTTGCGCATCGCTAGCGAGTACCCCAATCTGGCGGAGTCTTTAGCGCTCGACCTGCGCTTGAGAAGGTTCAGCGTCTTCCCGCTGTGGGGTGGGGCTGAGGTCTACCCCCCGGAGAGCGCCGATTTGGCCCTGGTTCCGGGGAGGGTGGGGCAGAGTCTTTTTGACTATGAACTTGCCTCTCTGGGCGAGGTACAGCGTTATGCCGCCTTCCTCATCGTGAATAAGGACCGCCGGCAGGGTAAAGACATAAGGGAGCTAGTATCTTCTCTCGAAGCGGCGCTGGCTCCCGGCGGCTCATTTCTTGCGGCGCCTGAAGCCGCCGAGCCGGTTGCCCTGGATATCCGGCCTGGTGACGGAGATGGAGACACCGTGCGCCTGGCGCTCCCCGACGGGCACCAGCAGCAGCCGACCCTCGACCTGCTCCACAGGGCCGGGATTGAGATTAGTGACTACCCCTCCCCCCGGGGTAACCGCCGCCCCCTGATTAAGCTGGACGGGGTGACGGCCAAGGTAATCCGGCCCCAGGATATGCCCTTGCAGGTGGCTAACGGCAACTTCGACCTGGCGGTTACCGGTCGGGACTGGCTCCGGGAGCACCTCTATCAGTTCCCCTCCAGTCCGGCGGTTGAGCTTGTCGACCTCGGCTTCGGCCGGGTGCGGATAGTGGCCGTGGTCACTCAGGATACGGTGGTCTCCGATGTTTACGGCTTAAGGCAGCTTATCGCGGAGAGGCCGAAGTCGCTCCGGGTGGCCTCGGAGTATGTCAATATCGCCGATAAGTACGCCCGGGATAACCACCTGGGCGGGTATCGCGTCGTGCCCACCTGGGGGGCCACCGAGGCCTTCCTGCCTGAGGACGCCGACCTTTTGATTGAGAATACCCAGACCGGGCGCACCATCGCCAAGCACAACCTTAAGATTATCGATACCCTGGGTGAGTCCTCGGCCTGCCTTATCGGCAGCCGCCGGGGTAAGGCCGGCCCCGCCAAGCGGGCCCGGATGGACTCGCTCATTAACAGCCTGCGTCTGGCTGTGGAGGATGCTTAACGTGGAGATTATCGAAGGTTTCACCCATGCCGAGCTGGCCTTATCGCGCCGGGACGCCGCCGACTTCTCTCGGGTCTCACCGGCTTTAAGGAAGAAGCTTGAGGCGATGTTCGCTACCGGCGACCCGGAGGCGGTGGTGAAGCAGATTATCGGCGAGGTGCGTAGTCGCGGGGATAAGGCCCTTATCGAGCTTACCGCCAAGATTGACGGGGTGAAGCTCGCTTCGTTGGAGGTATCTAAAGAGCAGGTCGCGGTTGCTTACAAAGAAATAGCCCCGGAGCTGGTCTCGGCGCTCAAGCTGGCTGCGGAGCGAATCCGGGCTTTCCACGAAAAGCAGCGGGACAGCCTGGGAAAGGGGTTCTCGCTGCCGGGGGTGGCTCAGGTGCTGCGTCCCCTGGAGCGGGTCGGGGTCTATGCCCCGGGCGGCCTGGCCGCTTACCCCTCGACGGTCTTGATGACGGCGATTCCGGCCCGGGTGGCCGGGGTTGGGGAGGTAGTCCTGACCACCTCGCCGCGTGCCGCGGGGCTGGTGCCGCCGGCGACCCTGGTGGCCGCCGACATCGCCGGGGTCGACCGGGTCTTCGGTATCGGCGGCGCTCAGGCGATTGGCGCTTTAGCCTACGGCACCGAGTCCGTGCCTAAGGTGGACAAGGTTTGCGGGCCGGGTAATATCTTCGTTGTTATCGCTAAGAGGCTGGTCTACGGGGTGGTCGATATCGACGGGCTACCGGGGCCGAGCGAAATCTTAATCGTGGCCGACGATACCGCCGACCCGGAGTACTGTGCCGCCGACCTGCTGGCCCAGGCGGAGCACGACCCGCTGGCTTCGGCGGTTCTGGTGACGACCTCGACTCGCCTGGCGTCTGAGGTTACCTCGGTGATTGAGCGCCAGCTTGAGGACTTACCGACCAGGGCTACCGCCGCCGAGTCTTTGCGCGACCGGGGTAAGATAGTGGTCGTGGCCGATATTAACGAGGCGATAGCTTTGGCCAACCTCTATGCCCCGGAGCACCTCAGCCTTATGGTGGCCGGGGCGGCGGACTACGCCGACCGGATTACCAGTGCCGGCTGCGTCTTTATCGGCGGCGGCTCGACGGTGGTCCTGGGTGATTATGTCGCCGGGCCGAGCCACGTCCTGCCTACCGGGGGTACCGCCCGCTACGGCTCGCCGCTCGGGGTGAGCGACTTTATTAAGTCCATGAACCTGGTTAATATTGACCGGGCGGACTTGTCCGAGTTGGGGTGGGCGGCGGCCATCATCGCGCGCGCCGAGGGCTTCGAGGCCCACGCCCGGGCGGTGGAAAAGCGCTTGAAAGACCGATAGCGACCTGGCTGGGGGTTACCGTGCTGACCAGGGACGAGCTAACGAGGTATAAGCGGCAGCTGGCCATCTTCGGGGAAGAGGGCCAGCTCAAGCTCAAGCAGGCCCGGGTCTTCCTGGCCGGGGCCGGCGGTCTCGGCTCCACTATCGCCACCTATCTCACCGTAGCCGGCATCGGCAGACTGAAAATCGTCGATAACGACGTCGTGTCCCTGGACAACCTGAACCGGCAGATACTCTACGGGGACGGTGACCTGGGCCGGGGAAAAACGGAGTCCGCCGCCGCCCGGCTTAAGAGCCTGAACGCGAATATCCAGGTGGAGACTGTCCCGGAGACGATAGCTGAGGATAACGCGGCTGAGCTAACCGCCGGCTGCGATTTGATTATCGACGGCCTGGATAACTTCGAGACCCGTTATATCCTGAACCGGGTGGCCCTGGCTAAGAAAACCCCCTTTTTTCACGGCGCTATTCACGGCTTTTACGGGCAGGCGACCACCATAGTGCCGGGTAAGACTGCCTGTCTTCGCTGTATCTTCCCGGAAGCCCCGCCCACGGTGGCCCCGCCGGTGGTCGGCGTAACCGCCGGGGTTATCGGCTGTATTCAGGCCACCGAGGTTATTAAGTACCTCCTGGGCGCCGGTGAGCTCCTGGAGAACCGGCTTCTGGTGTGGGATGGGTTGGGCTGCCGTCTGAACGAGGTGCCCCTGAAGCGGACCCCGGACTGTAAGGATTGCGGCTAGGTTTCAGGAGTATTTCATGCTTCCGGTGGAAGCCGTTTTGGTCGCTCCTTTCGTTTTAAGGTAGTTAGCGGGCCCGCCTGTAGGATAATCCCTTGATTCGTGATAAAATAGGTCTGAGTTTTATGGTGGAGGCAGCAGTTAAGTGTCACAGGGTGCCGGTATCGAAAGGTTAATAAAGCCGGGGCTGGTTAACTTTAAGGGTTACAGCGCCCGGGAGTCGGCGGAGGCACTGGAAGGAGAGCTTACCGTCCCGGTTGAGGGCGTCATCAAACTGGACGCCAACGAGAACCCCTACGGGTGCTCCCCGAAGGTAAACCGGGCGCTTTCGGCCTACCCCGAGCTTAATATCTATCCGGACGCCGCTCAGACGGAGATTAAGGAGTTGCTGGCGGGTTATACCGGTGTCGGGGCGGAGCGCATCGTGGCCGGTAGCGGGAGCGGCGACCTGATTGACCTGCTTTTGCGCCTGCTGGTCGAGCCGGGCGACGAGGTCATCGCCTGCGTGCCCGCTTTCAGCATGTTCCGTTTCAGCACCCGGATGTACGGCGGCCGCCTGGTCGAGGTGCCCCGTAATCAAGACTTCAGCGTGACGGTGAGCGCCGTCAAGCAGGCGGTAAGCCAAAAGACCAAGCTAATCCTGCTGGATAACCCGAACAACCCGAGCGGAAACATGACCCCGCAGCCGAAAATACTGGAGATTGCCGACACCGGGCTGCCGCTGCTGGTGGATGAGGCCTACGTCGAGTTCGCCGGGGAGACGGTGCTTCCCCTAATCAGCCGTTATCAGAATCTGATGGTGCTCAGGACGTTCAGCAAGTGGGCGGGGCTGGCCGGGCTCCGGGTCGGTTACGGCATCTTCCCGCCGGAGATAGCCGATTACCTGATGACCATTAAGCTCCCCTATAACGTGAACGTGGCCGCTATCGTTGCCGTCCGGGAATCGCTTAGCGATATCGACTACCTGATGGCTAACGTCCGGGCTATCGTCGCCGAGCGGGAGCGCCTGCTTACCGAGCTAAAAAAGCTAGAGTTTTTAACTCCGTACCCTTCGCGGGCCAACTTTATTCTCTGCTCGGTGCGGGACGGCCGGGCCGCCGAGCTTCACCAGCGGCTTAAGCAGCGGGGAATCATGGTGCGCTACTTTGACACCCCGCTACTGGCAAACTCTATCCGTATCAGTGTCGGTAAACCGGAGCACACCGATGCTTTAATCAGGGCACTCCGTGATATAGAGGAGGAGATGAATGGCTAATCGAAAATCTGTCGTCAAACGGGAGACGAAAGAGACCAGCATCAGCCTGGAGCTTGAGATTGACGGCCGCGGCCGCTGGGAGATGAACACCGGTATCAGGATGTTCGACCATCTCCTGAGCCAGCTGGCCCAGCACGGCTTATTTGACATAAAGATTTCAGCCACCGGCCCCGACCCGCACCACGTGGTGGAGGATGTCGCCATCTGTCTCGGTAAGGCCTTCGGCGAGGCCTTGGGCGAGAAGCGGGGCATTGTCCGCATGGCGGATAGCGCCGTGCCCATGGACGATTCCCTGGCTTTGGTCATAGTTGACATAAGCGGCCGGGGATACCACGTGCTGGACTTGGCTTTCAGCGATAACGACATGGCCGGCTTCCCCACCGACCTCGTCCGCCACTTCCTGGAGGCCTTTGCCATCGAGGCCAGGCTTAACCTGCACGCCCGGATTGTCTACGGCACCAACGACCACCACAAGGCGGAGGCCCTCTTTAAGGCTTTAGGAAGGGCCCTGGATAGGGCCACCCGGATTGACGAGCGCTTGAGCGGGGAGCTTCCCAGCACCAAGGAGTTCTTGGAGGGGTAGAGCCTTACCCTAGCTTTTCCCCGGCCAGCCTTTCGTAGGCCTCGCGGTATCTCCGGCTGGTGGCCGCGATAACCTCCGGGGGGAGCATGGGGGCGGGGGGCTCCTTATTCCAGCCCGAGCTGACCAGCCAGTCCCTGACCGGCTGCTTATCGTAGCTCGGCTGTGACTGCCCGACCTGATAGAGCCTGGTATCCCAGAAACGGCTTGAGTCCGGGGTCAAGAGCTCGTCGATGAGGATGAGCTTGTCGCCGTCCAGCCCGAACTCCATCTTGGTATCGGCGACGATAAAGTCCCGGGCCCGGGCGTAGTCCCTGGCGTAGGCGTAGATTGCCAGGCTCTTCTCTTTTATCTCGCCGGCCAGCTTCCCGCCGACCATCGCTGCTACGTTCTCCAGGCTCATGGGCCGGTCGTGCCCCGATTCCTCTTTGGTGGTCGGGGTGAATATCGCTTCGGGTAGCTCCTGGCTCTCCTTTAAGCCCCGGGGCATGGGCTCTCCGTTAACGGCGCCCTGCTCTTGGTACTCCGCCCAGGCCGAGCCGGAGATATAGCCGCGCACCACGCACTCGATGGGCAGGCGCTTTACCTTGGTGACAATCATCGACCGCCCGGCAAGATAAGCGGGGTAGGCAAAGCGGCGCGCCGGGGGGAGATAGTTATCGAGCTGGCTTACCTCGGTGACGGTCTCTATCAGGTGGTTGGGCACGATGTGCGCTGTCTTTCGGAACCAGAAAGCCGAGAGCTGGTTAAGCACCCGGCCCTTATCGGGGATACCGCAGGGCAGTACCGAATCGAAGGCCGAGATGCGGTCGGTGGCGATGATAAGCAGCTTCTCGCCCAGGTCGAAGGTATCGCGCACCTTGCCGCGGATAAAGAGGGGCAGGGGCAGCTCGGCGTTTATCAAGACTTGCGGACTGGTATTCATAGCTTCCTCGGCGCCAGGTCGTTGGGCAGGTTGTTAGTGCCGGCTTTTCCTTTCCATTGGGTCTCGGTGAGCCCGATGCGCTTGAAGATATCGTCGACGTAGCGCAGATAGTACTGCTCGTTAAAGAGCGGTTCGAGCTCCTCGGGGGGTAAGACCTCGGTCACCTCGGCATCGGCCTTGAGCAGGCTGAGAAAGTTCTTGTTGAGCTTCCAGGCCTTCATGGCGTTTCGCTGCATCAGCTCGTAGGCCTTCTGGCGCGATAGCCCCTTGTCTATCAGGGCGAGCATTATCCGCTGGGAGAAAATGAGACCCTTGGTCAGGTCGAGGTTTCGTTTCATCATCTTGGGGTAAACCTCCAGCCCCACCATCACCGAGGTGAAGATACTGAGGCAGTAGTCCAGGACGAGGCAGGAGTCGGGCAGGATGATGCGCTCCGTGGAGGAGTGGCTGATGTCGCGCTCGTGCCACAGGGCGATATTCTCCAGCGAGGTCAGGGCGTAGCCCCGGGTCAGGCGGGCCAGGCCGCAGATGCGCTCGCAGAGCTCGGGGTTGCGCTTGTGGGGCATCGCCGAGGAGCCGGTCTGGCCGCTGCCGAAGGGTTCGGCGGCCTCCCTGACCTCGGTCCTTTGTAAGGATCTAATCTCGGTGGCGAACTTCTCCAGGGAGCCGAAGATTATGGCCAGCGTGGTCACGAACTGGGCGTGGCGGTCGCGCTGCAGAATCTGGCTCGATACCGGCGCCGGGGTCAGTCCCAGCTTGGCGCAGGCCTTCTCCTCGACCTCGGGGGGCAGGGTGGCGTGAGTGCCCACGGCCCCGGAGAGCTTACCCACCGCGATAACCTTTTTCGCGGCGTTGAGCCGCTGACGGTGGCGTTTCATCTCCTCGACCCACAGGGCCAGCTTCAGACCGAAAGAGAGCGGTTCGGCGTGGACGCCGTGGGTACGCCCGATCATGGCCGTGTATTTGTGCTCCATCGCCTTCTGCGCTATCACCGCGGTGAGGTCTTTTATGTCCTGATTTAAGATTTCGGTCGCCTCGAGGAGCTGCAGGCTGAGGGCGGTATCGATAACGTCGGAGGAGGTAAGCCCGAGGTGGATAAAGCGCGATTCCTCGCCCAGACTCTCGGCTACCGAGCCGAGGAAGGCGGTCATGTCGTGGCGGGTCTCGCGGAGAATTTCCTCCATGCGCTTGTAGTTACAGCGCGCCAGCTTTATCTTGGGCACTGCTTCTCTGGGGATGACCCCGAGCTCGGCCCAGGCGTCGCAGACGGCAATCTCTACCTCAAGCCACTTGTTGAACTTGTTTTCGTCCGACCAGACCCGCTTCATCTGAGGTCGGGAGTAGCGCTCAATCATTTGCCTTCTCCTTGCAGTTCTCTGCGGTACTTTTCGTAAGACTTTCTTATGTCGTCGTGCTGTAAGGCTAAGATTTCCGCGGCCAGGTAGGCGGCGTTCTTGGCCCCGGCGGTGCCGATAGCCATGCAGGCGACGGGGACTCCGGCCGGCATCTGAACGATGGAGTAGAGGGCGTCCACTCCCTTTAGCTCGCTACTGGCCAGAGGCACCCCGATAACGGGCAGGGTCGTCCAGCTGGCGATAATCCCCGGTAGGTGGGCGGCCCCACCGGCGGCGGCGATGATGACCTCGACCCACCGCCCCCGCGCTCCCTGGGCGAACTGGCGCACCTTTTCCGGGCTGCGGTGGGCGCTGATAACAGCCGCCTCGTACTCGATACCGAGCTTGGTTAAGACGTCCATGGTCGGGCGCATATCTTCCATATCCGATTTACTACCCATAACGACGGCAACTAACGGCATTTTCTACCTCACCCCCTGTGATTTATAAAATGGATGATTCCCTCTAAGGCTTCCCATCAGTCCCTTGCCACCCCGAATCCTTTTTATAACGGCTGCCTTTTAAAGTCAATCCCCATTCAGTCTACTGACTATACCCCAATTTCTTCCAGGCGGCGTCGACGAGTTGGTGGTGCATGAAGATATACTCCTCGACCTGGGTGATGTAGTTTGTCCACTGGAGCAGGTCGGGGTTCGTCGGCTGTTTGACCAACGTCGGCGGCTCGTTGCCCCCGTAGATAAGGGGCCAGAGCTCCCGGTACTGCTTTCCCCGGTCCATCTCCGCGATGGTCTGGGCCCAGATTAGGGTAATCTCCTGGTAGCGTACCGCCAGTTCGTCGCTGGTTATTTCACCCTGGCTGGCCTGCTCTTCCGCCTCCTGGCTGCTCTGGGCGGCGTAATCGGCGAGCTGGGTCAGGCTGTAATCGTAGGCCATGAGCAGCTCCTCCGTGGTCGGCTTTTCCTTGCTACAGCTACACAGAGGCAGCGATAACAAAACCACACTGGCTACTAAAAGTGCCTTCACCATAATCCGCTCCCGCTATCAGCAATAGATAAGGGCTCTCATACCAGCGCAATGTCCTTCCGGTAGTGGCAGCCCTCAAAGCTAATCCGCGTGATATTACCGTAGACCTTCTCTCTGGCCTCGGTAAGGGTCTTTCCCGTGGCGACCACGGTGAGCACCCGGCCGCCGCTGGTCAGCACCTGCCCCGAGCCGGTATCCCGTCTGGTTCCGGCCTGAAACACCATAATGTCGCCGTCCAGGCTGTCCAGACCGCTGATGGGGAATCCGGTCTGGTAGCCGGCGGGGTAGCCGCCGGAGGCCATGACCACGCCCACGCAGGCGTCCTCGCTCCACTCCACCGTTATCTTGTCGAGGCTGCCGTTTATCACCGCCAGCATGATGTCCACCAGGTCGGTCTTGAGCCGGGGCAGCATGACCTGAGTCTCCGGGTCGCCGAACCGGGCATTAAATTCTAACACTTTCGGCCCTTCTCGGGTAGCCATCAGGCCCCCGTAGAGGATGCCCTTATAGGGACGGCCCTCTTGGGTCATGGCGGCTGCCGTCGGCTCGAGGATGGTCTCGTTCACCTTCCGGTAGAGCTCCGGGGTGGCGAAGTGGGGTGGGCTGAAGCTACCCATGCCGCCGGTGTTGGGGCCCCGGTTGCCGTCGAGGGCCGGCTTATAGTCGCAGGCGGAGACCATGGGCACGATGGTCTTCCCGTCACTAAAGGCGAAGGAGCTCATCTCCTTACCCACCAGGCACTCCTCGACGATTACCCTGTCCCCGGAAGCGCCGAAGGCTTTGGCTTCCATGATGGTGCTCAGGAAGTCCAGGGCCTCCGGGATGGAATCGGCGACGGCTACCCCCTTCCCGGCGGCCAGGCCGTCGGCCTTAACCACCAGGGGTGGGGTCTGCTGCCGGATATAGTCTCTGGCGCTGGCGTAGTCGGAGAAGCTCTCGCCCCGGGCGCAGGGGATGCCGTACTTCTGCATCAGCTCCCGGGCGAATACCTTACTGGCTTCTATCTCGGCGGCCAGCTTACCGGGGCCGAAGATGGGTATCCCCTGACTCTGGAAGTGGTCGACGATGCCCTGAGCCAGCGGTGCCTCCGGGCCGACCACGACCAGGTCTACGCCCTCTCTTCGGGCGGCTTGGGCCAGCCCGGTGATGTCATCGGCCTTTATCTCCAGGTTGCGGGCAATCTGGGCCGTGCCGGCGTTACCCGGTGCCGCGAAAATCTCCCTGACCCTGGGGCTCTGAGCCAGCTTCCAGACCAGGGTATGCTCTCTGGCCCCGCTGCCGACCACCAGTATCTTCAATGGGTTACTCCTCGGTCTTTAGTTGATGTGGTACTCCAGCTCCACCGCTATCTCGGCTTTGGGGCTGGCCGACTGGAGGGTTACCGCGTAGTAGCCCGTCTCCGGGGCGGTAAAAATAAAACTGCCTTCCTCGGCGGAGATAATCAGCCCCTGTTTCAGCTGGCCCAGTATCTCGGCCTCGGCGTCCTCGGGAGGGGTGGGACGATAGCCGTAGGTCTTCTCGGAGGGAGAAAAGAGGGATACCCTTAAGGCCGCTCCCTGGGCGGAAAAGGCTAAATCTAATTCCTGCCCCTCTTCCAGATAGATGGTCAGGGTATAGCCGGCATAGGCATCGGTATCGCCCGGGGTCGCGTCGGAGACCAGGTAGAAGCTCAACTGGTCCTGGTTTGGTTGCTCCGGGGCCGGGGCGCAGGCTGCCAGCGGAAGCAGTACTGCCAGCAGGGTTACGGTAATGATTAATATCTTACGCATCTAGGCCTCGCTTGGTGTTTGTTATCACTCCCACTCGATGGTTGACGGCGGTTTGGAGGTAATGTCGTAGACCACCCGGTTAACCCCGGCTACCTCGTTAACGATGCGGTTGGAAATCCGGGCCAGGAGGTCGTAGGGCAGACGTGCCCAGTCGGCGGTCATGGCGTCCTCGCTGGTTACGGCGCGGATAGCCACCAGGTAGCCGTAGGTTCGGAAGTCGCCCATGACGCCGACGCTTTTAACGTCGGTAAGTATGGCAAAGCTCTGCCACAGCTGGCGGTAGAGCTGGGCCCGTTTAATCTCGTTCATGACAATCCAGTCGGCGCTGCGCAGTATCTCCAGCTTCTCTCCGGTTACCTCCCCGATGATGCGGATGGCCAGGCCCGGCCCGGGGAAGGGCTGCCGCCATATCATCTCCTCGGGAAGGCTTAATTCCAGTCCTAGCTGGCGCACCTCGTCCTTAAAGAGGAACCGGAGCGGTTCAATCAGCTTTAAGGTCATCCGGGCCGGCAGCCCGCCGACGTTGTGGTGGGTCTTTATCTTGGCGGCGGCTTTGCTCCCCGACGAAGCGCTCTCGATAACGTCCGGGTACAGGGTACCCTGGGCCAGAAAATCGACCTTGCCTATCTTCCCGGCCTCTTCCTCGAACACCTTGATGAACTCCTCGCCGATGGCCTTACGCTTCGTTTCCGGGTCGGTGACCTCTTTCAGGCGCTCCAGGAACCTCTGGGTAGCATCCACGTAGATGATGTTCATGCCCAGGTTACGGCGGAAGGTGTTCAGGGTTCGCTCCGCTTCCTCGCGGCGCAGCAGCCCGTTATTAACGAAGATACAGGTAAGCTGGTTGCCGATGGCGTGGTGGATAAGCGATGCTACCACCGCCGAGTCGACCCCGCCGGAGAGGGCGCTGATGACCTTGCCCGTGCCCACCTGCTTCTTGATTCTGGCCAGGCTCTCCTTGACGAAGCTGCCCATCGTCCAGTTGCCGTGACAGCCGCATATCCGGTAGGCGAAGTTCCTGAGGATGGTCTTGCCCTGGGGGGTGTGCACGACCTCGGGGTGGAATTGAATCCCGAAGACATTGCGGTCGTTACCCATCACGGCGAAGGGCGAGGTCTCGGTATAGGCCAGGGAGGTAAAGCCGGGCGGCATCGCCTCGATCTGGTCGCCGTGGCTCATCCAGACCGGCGCCGAGGTGTCCAAGTCGGCGAAGAGCGGTGAGTCCGGGCCGCTGGTGTGCAGGATAGCGTGACCGTACTCGCGCTTGGCGGCCGGGGTCACCTTGCCCCCGAGCTGGTGGGTTATCACCTGCATCCCGTAGCAGATGCCCAGGACGGGCAGGTTCTTCTCGTAGATGTAGGCTGGTGCCAGGGGTGCTCCGTCTTCGTAGACGCTGGCCGGACCCCCGGAGAGGATGAAGCCCTTTGGGTTCAGGGGGGCCAGCTTTTCCCAGGGGGTGTCGTGGGGCACCAGCTCGCAGTAGACCTGGCATTCACGTATGCGGCGGGCGATGAGCAGGCTGTACTGGGAGCCGAAGTCAATGACCACGATGGTCTCGCGCTTGGCGCCGGGCAGGGCCTCGCTGGGCGGCGACGGCTGCTCACCACCCAGTTCCTTGGCAATCTCCAGGTAGGTAGAGACCTCAATGTCGTCGCTGGTAGCGACGCGGCGGCTGCCGCTTTCTTCTTGTGGCTTATCTTGCACCATGTCTATGCCACAGATTACCACTGTGGTATACTATCGTCAAGGGAAACTGGTTAGTTGTGGCGAGTGTTGGCTTAATGTCGTCCGGGCTTCCGTCGGGTGTTATCCAGCAGATTAGTGAGGGTATCTCTCTTCTTAAACGGGGGGGGATAGTTGCCTTTCCCACCGATACCGTCTACGGGCTGGGGGCGGCGG
>JAFGFP010000088.1 GCA_016931015.1 Dehalococcoidales bacterium | reverse complement strand
TTTCAGACCCTGAAGAACATCGACGCCATCGGTAACGACCTTGACATGAACCAGGGCGGCGGCTGCGGTAAGGGGGGCCAGATGCCCTTGCCGGTATCCAACGGTAGCCCCCACATCAGAATCAGCCGCTGCCTGGTGGGAGGCAGATAGTGGAGGACATCCTAGCCCGGGCGAAAAAGGTCGCCGAAGAAGCCGAGGTCTTCACGGCCTCCTCCGAGGAGACCCCGGTTCAGTTCGAGGCTAACCGCTTAAAGCACATCCAGAGTAAGCAGGCCAGCCACGTAGCACTGCGTATTATAAAGAATGGCCGGGTAGGCTACGCCGTCTCCACCGAGATTAACGACCGGCAGAAGCTGGTCGAGGCCGCCGTGGAAACCGCCGAGTTCGGCATCAAGGCCGAGTTTACCCTGCCGGGGGCTACTGCCTATCCCGAGATTAGTGTCTTCGACCCGGCGGTAGCGGCGGTAAGCCTCGAGGAGATGGTCGAGCTCGGCAACCGGCTCGTCGACACGGTAAGAAAGCACACCCCGGAGATCCTGTGCGACGCCGAGGTAACTAAAGGAACGGGCCTGGTCCGCATTATAAACTCGCGCGGCGGCGAGATGAGCTACCGGCAGAGCGGCTTCTCGCTCGGTGTCCAGGGGCAGTTGATTCGGGGCACCGACATGCTCTTCGTCGGGGAGGGCCAGAGCTCCTGCCACCCCCTGAGCGATACCGAAGCCGTAACCGACCTCGTACTCCGTCAGCTCGACCTGGC
Source organism: Dehalococcoidales bacterium (assembly GCA_016931015.1). Lineage (GTDB taxonomy): Bacteria > Chloroflexota > Dehalococcoidia > Dehalococcoidales > UBA5760 > UBA5760. Next base: position 4,961 of record JAFGFP010000088.1, on the reverse strand, counting down.
CCGGGAGACGGCCCCGATAGCCACCAAGACGCTGCCGGTAATCTTCACCCCCGACGGGGTCGCCGGAGCCCTCGTCTCAGCCCTGATGGTGGCCCTGAACGGTAAGGTCGTGCTCCAGGGAGCCTCCCCCATCGGCGGTAAGCTGGGGAAGACAGTCTTTGATGCTAAGCTATCGCTCGACGACGACCCGACCATCGGCTACCAACCCCAGAGCCGTCCCGGCGATGACGAAGGTATCCCCAGCCAGCGCACCCCCCTGATTACCAAAGGCACGGTAGCCGGTTTTATCTACGACCTGATGACGGCGGCCCGGGCCGGGAAGCAAAGCACCGGGAACGGGGGGCGGCATCACGGGGGGCTACCCAGCCCCACCCCGAGCGCCTTTATCTTCGGCACGGGCGATACCGCCTTCGACGATATGGTAAGCGACATTAAAGAGGGACTGGTCATCGAGCAGCTCATGGGCGCCGAACAGGGCAACATCCTGAGCGGCGACTTCAGCGGCAACGTCCTGCTTGGCTACAAGATAGAAAGTGGTAAAATAGTAGGTAGGGTGAAGGATACCATGGTCTCCGGAAACATCTACCAGCTCCTGAAAGAGGTTATCGCCGTGGGTAGCGATGCCAGGTGGGTCGGTAGCTCAGTTTATACCCCTTCCCTCTACTGCCCCGAACTAGCGGTAGCCAGTAAGTGAACCTTGCGGCAGGCGGGTAAGTGCGGACATTCACGCCACCTTCCTTGATGAAGGGAGCGGCCTAAGGATAAACTCAGAGATAATAAGGCAGGCTAAATGAACAAACTGGTTAAGATCCATGCCCGGCCCCGGCTTAAGTCGCCGGTTTTGCTAGCGGCCTGGCCCGGTATCAGCAACGTGGCCACTATCGTGGCCTCGTACCTGGAAAAGAAGCTCGGCTTCAAGCGGCTGGGCGAGATTCAGGCCTCACACTTCTTCGACCCCATCGGCGTTATCGTCAGAGATAACGTGGTCGAGGCGCCCAGCTTCCCCCAGAGCCGGTTCTGCTACTGGAAAAACCCGCACGAAGACGGCAGCGACATAATACTGTTTATCGGCGAGCAGCAACCAGCCACCAACGGCTACGAGCTGGCCAACCTGGTGCTCGAGGTGGGTATGAGGTTCTCGATTAAGCGGGTCTATACCTTCGCCGCCGCCCTGACCCGCATCCACCACACCGAGCAGCCCCGAGCCTGGGCGGTAGCCACCAGCCGAGAGGTAGCCGAAGACCTGGGGAGATACAACCTGGCGCAGAAGAGAAACCTGCAGATTGCCGGGCTTAACGGACTGATGCTCGGGGTAGCCAAGGAGCGGGGCATCGAAGGCGTCTGCCTCCTAGGCGAGGTACCGATGTACGCCACCAAGATACAGAACCCGATGGCGGCCCTGGCCATAATCAAGACGCTGGCCGAGATACTGGATATCAAGATTGACCTATCGGAGCTGACTCAGCTGGCTAACGAGACCCGGGAGGGCATGAAACGGGCTGCCGCCGAGGCCATGGGCGAGTATATCGACTACTTCACCGAGCCGATATGGGAGCAGGACGAGGGGGATGATGACGAGGAAGAAGATGAAGACGAAGAGGACTAGGAAAGCCGATGCTGTCACCCATTGACGAGATAATCAGCAGCCTGAGTAGCCAGGACGAAGCGCTGGCCAGTTCGAAGCTGGCCGAGCTTACCAACATGGACTCAGCAGCCCTGGAACACTTCAAGCAGGTATGGCCGACCATCGAGCAGAAACAGCGGCAGCAGATTGTCTCACGGCTGGTCGAGCTGGCCGAGGATAACTTCGAGCTCGACTTCGACAGTATCTTCAAGAACTGCCTCGACGACGAAGACGCCGGGGTGCGCAGTAAGGCCATCGAGGGCCTCTGGGAAAACGAAGAGCCGTCGCTCATCAACACCCTGCTCAATCTCTTCGAGCACGATAGCTCGGAGGCGGTACGGGCGGCCGCCGCCGGTGCCCTGGGGAGATTCGTTATGCTCAGCGAGCGCCAAAAACTGCGCCGCAGCTACCAGACCAAGATATACCAGGCGCTGCTCGCTGCCATAAAAGACACCAGCCAGCCCCTGAAGGTGAAACGCCGGGCACTGGAAGCAATCGCCCCCATGGACTCCACCGAGGTGGGCCGGGCAATCAGCGAGGCCTACCATCACGGCAACCATAAACTCAAGGTCAGCGCCATCTACGCCATGGGTAAGAACTGTAACCCGGCCTGGCTACCCCTGCTGCTCAAGGAACTAACCAACACCGATGCGGAGATACGCTACGAAGCCGCCGCCACCTGCGGCGAAATCGGCGAGGAGGAAGCCGTGCCTTACCTCATCGAGCTGGTTAATGACCATGACATCGAAGTGCAACTAGCCGCCATCCGGGCCCTGGGTAAGATAGGCGGCACCGAAGCCAAGAACTGCCTGGAACAGTGTCTGGACGACGACAACGAAATCATTGAGCAGGCCGCGGAGCAGGCTCTCTACGAACTGAACGAAGGCGAGGAGCCGCTTTCGTTCTCACTCTGAGACCTTCGAGACTAGCATGATTACCAGTAAAAGGATTAAGCTGCGCAAGAGAAGTTTGGCTGACGCCGTAGATAACTACGCCTGGATGACCGACCCTGAACTTACCCAGCTCGACGCCGCCCCCCTCCTGAGGGTCAGCTTCGCCCAGTACCTGACCATCTACCAGGAGGAACTGAGCTATCCCTCCGCCAAGAGGTGCGCCTTCGCCGTAGAGACCACCGAAGAGAAACACGTGGGCAACTGCTCCTACTACGACATTAACCAGAAAAAGAAAGAAGCTCAGCTCGGCATCATGATTGGTAACCGCGACTATTGGGACAAGGGCTACGGCGCTGAGGCGGTAACCACCCTGCTCGACCACATCTTCCGGAATACCGACCTGAACCGCGTCTACTTGAAGACCCTGGTCTCCAACATCCGGGCGCAGAGGTGCTTTCAGAAATGCGGCTTTACCTTCTGCGGGCACCTGGATAAGGACGGCTACCGCTTCGCGCTCATGGAGGTACACCGTAAACGGTGGCGGGAAGACGATAGCTAAGGTAACACCCCATCCCAGCCGCCGGAGGGAAGATTGATGAAAGACAGCCAACCGCTAACCTGGCTCGGTAGTAAGCTCCGGCTCCTCGACCAGACCAACCTCCCCCGGGAGGAGGTATACCTGGAGCTCGCCGGCTACCAGGAAGTTGCTCAGGCCATCAGGGAGATGAAGGTCCGGGGGGCCCCGGCCATCGGGGTGGCCGCCGCCTACGGGGTGGCCCTCGGGGCTCTGGAGATTGAGACCTCTTCCAGAGACGAGTTCATGGCCAGACTCAAGTCCGTCTTAGAAACCATAGAGGCTACCCGGCCCACCGCCCGGAACCTCTTTATGGCCACCGGCCGCATGCAGAAGGCCGCCGAAGCCGCCGGGAGTGTCGCCGAAATCAAGGAAGCCTTGGTCAGGGAAGCGGTACGCCTGCACTCCGAAGAGGCCGAGGCCACCAGAAAACTGGCTCAGTTCGGCGCCGACTTCATTAAGAACGGCGCTAGTGTTCTAACCCACTGTAACACCGGCTCGCTGGCCACCACCGGCTACGGCACGGCCCTCGGGGTGATTAAGTATGCCTACGAGCAGGGTAAGAAGCTAAGGGTCTTCGCCACCGAGACCCGCCCCCGCCTCCAGGGGACCCGCCTCACCGCCTGGGAGCTCAGGCAGGCGGGGATTCCCTTCACCCTGATTACCGACTCCATGGCAGGGCACTTTATGAACCGGGGGGAGGTTAGCTGCGTCATCGTAGGCGCCGACCGCATCGCCGCTAACGGCGATACCGCCAACAAAATCGGCACCTACTCTCTGGCGGTGCTAGCCATGGAGCACGGCATCCCCTTCTACGTGGCCGCCCCCACCACCACCATCGACCCCATGACCAGCTCCGGGGAGGAAATCACCATTGAGGAGCGCAGCCCGGATGAGGTGCTGAATATCCAGGGAGTAAGCATCGCCCCGGAGGGGATTAAGGCGGCTAACCCCGCCTTCGACGTTACCCCCCACCTCTACATCAGCGCCATCATCACCGAGAAGGGGGTAGTGAGAGAGCCTTATGGGGAGAGGCTGGGGGAGATAGTCTAAGAAGAGGAGACAGGAATGTATAAAGAGCATCCTGCCTTTAAAACGCCAGAAGATAATAAAAAGATATGGCGTTATATGGACTTTATTAAATTCGCCGATATTATAGACAGGAGAAAGCTCTACTTCCCCACAGTCGATAGACTAGGTGACCCGTTTGAAGGCTCGTTTCCAAAAGCATATATAGATTATTTTAATGCTAATCTAGATAAGATATTTAGACCAGAGACTTGGGAACTAATTAATCGTGAACAAGCCCCAAAAGGTTTCGCGCGCGCCCGTAGAACTAATAGAAAATTCGTCGCCATCAGTTGCTGGAATATGCAAGAAGAATCGGCTGCTCTCTGGCAACTGTACTGCCACAGTGATAACGGCATCGCAATACAAACGACTATAAAACGACTCAAGAATAGCCTGAAAGACGAAAAACGAGATGTCCACATCGGCGAAGTGGAATATATAGATTATTATTCACAACCGCCGTCAGACTCATTGCCTGACGATTTCTTTCCTAAACCCTTTCTGTACAAAGGCAAAAGCTTTAAATTTGAGAATGAGGTAAGAGCGGTAACAGAGTTACCACAACTAGAGAAAATCAGTGACTTTCATGCAAAATTCATTCCTGGGCATAAAGGCTATGATGTAACAATAGACCCTGATTTACTCATTGAGAATGTGTACCTGTCACCCATGAGTAGCAAGTGGCAAAAGAAAGTAGTTAAATCACTACTTTCAAAATACGGACTTAAGAAGAAGGTCTATCAATCAATATTGGATGAAAAGCCGATATACTAAAGAGGAGGTAACTTAATGCCGCAGG
>JAFGFP010000087.1 GCA_016931015.1 Dehalococcoidales bacterium | reverse complement strand
TGCCCTACAGCCTTCCTGGTTTGCGGAGTACCTACAGTTACGAGGATAGTCCTGGATACGTTGGGGAACTACTGATGTGCTGGGAAACGACCGATTAGCCAGACAAACTGGGCTTAAGGTAGATATAAGCTCTCCCTCGTTGATGGGGTTGGGCTTATATCCAACTCGGGCCGCTTAAGTAGACCTGATTTCCTCGCGGGTAAACCGGTAGTAGGAGACCCCGAAGAAGACCGCAGCGATAGCCACGAAGGTCACCAGATGGGGCCAGATGGTAATCATGGTCTGACTGATAGGTAGAGCACCGGGCTGCCACTCGGCGCCCGAAGCGTAAATCTGGAGGTACTCCGTGGCGGTCCTGGTGCCCGGGGCCAAGAGGACGTACATCGCCTCCTGAAAGAGATAAATCGGCGACACGCGCGTCGCCGAGATCTGGACCGTGGCGTACCTGAGTAGCTCCTGGGTGGTCGGCGAATCGCTTAAGGGGACGCGCATATTGGCGATGGCGTTGGGAATGAAGCCGGTGAGGGTGTAGAGAAGGAAGAATATCCAGATGGCGATTGATGCCATGGCTGAAGTAGCTACCCGCTCGAAGAAGACGGAAAAGAGCATGGAGAGACCCAGCCAGAAAGACCCGTAGAGAGTGGTCAGTACCAGGAACAGGAAGAGCCGCAACGCCTCCTCCGAGCTGGGAGGCACCCCGATAGACCTCATCCCCAGGCCCGCTACCAGCAGGACGACGCTGGTCAGCATGATGGCCATGGTCACTATCCCGGCCAGGAACTTGGCATTGAAGACGGTGTCCCGGTGGATGGGCTGGGAGAGGAGTCGGCTCAGCGTCCCGCTGTTCTTCTCGCGGTTTATGGCGTCGAAGCCGAGGACGATGCCGACGATGGGCACGATAAACATGGTCATGAAGAACAGGAAGGCGTACGAGCCCTCGCCGGAGGTGGTGAACAGGGTGAGGAAAACAAACTGCGTATCCCCGAACTGGGTCGGCTCGCTGAGCTGCTCCCGGATGTTTACCAGAGCACCGGCCGGCCCGTAGATGGCCACCACGGTGACCAGCAGGGCCACGGCAAAGAGGATGATGCCGCGCCAGCTTATGAGATAGTCGGCAAGTTCCTTATCGAATATGGCTACCAGTCCGCGCATGCTAGCCCTCTCTAAAGTACTTCAGGTAGATATCTTCCAGAGCGTAGCTCTGAATTTTCATCTCCACCATGAGACCGCCCGTATCGACAATCTTCTTGGCGATCTGGGGTCTCAGGTCTTCCGAGCAGTTAATGATCAGTCCGCTCGGCGACTGCTCTACGCTGAGCACGCCGTTAATCTGCTTGATGGCCGTCACGATGGCCTCGGTAACTTCGGTCAGTTTAACCTCAATCCGAAACTGGCTGCCCCCCATGGCCTCTCTGCTCAGTTCTTCGAGCAGTCCTTCGGCTACCAGGTGGCCGTTCATCAGGATGCCCACCCGGTTACAGATTCGCTGAACCTGATACAGCTGGTGAGAGGACATGACGATGGTCATGTTGGTTTCTTTGGCTATCCTGGCAATCAGGTCGAGCACCTGGACGATGCCTTCGGGGTCTATCCCCGAGGTCGGCTCGTCCATGATGGCAATCTTGGGCTGCTTCACCAGGATATCGGCAATCGCCAGGCGCTGCTTCATGCCCCGGGAGAACTCGGATACGTTCCGCTCGGCGTCGCGCGGCAGGCCGACGACATTCAGCGCCTCGAAGGCCCTTTCGTTGGCCAGGCGGTCGGAAAGCCCGTTAAGCCGCCCGGTGTAGACCAGGTTCTGGGCGGCGGTCAGGTCCTCGTAAAAGCCCACATTCTCCGGGACGTAGCCGGTGATGCGCTTGACCTTGAGCGGCTCCCGGGTGGTGTTGTAACCCGCTACCAGTGCAGTGCCCGAGGTCGGCTCGGTGAGCCCGAGCAGCATCAATATCGTGGTCGTCTTACCGGCGCCGTTGGGGCCGAGAAAGCCGAAGATGTCGCCCTCTTCGATGCACAGGTTCAGCCCGTTGACCGCGGTAATCCGGCCGTAGCTCTTAGTCAGCTCTTTCGTTTCTACGATATGCATCTTGTTTTAAGTTTACTTACCGGGTACGTCTTTCCTGAGTCGGCTTACGGTCCGCTTAAACCAGTTACCGGATTTAGTAGCGCCGGTAGTGGTGCTGGCGGCTTCAGCGGCTTCCTCGCGCCGGCCCGCCCGCCGGAACCAGATTGCCAGGACGACGATAATAGCCACCGCAATGCCGATACCGGCCTGTCCCCAGATGGTCGTGGCGACCACGGTTATCCGGAGCTCGCGGATGGTCTCAGACTCGTCCCCGATGGCGCCTACGTTGAGGGGATAGTCACCGGCCTCGGTACCGGCCGGTGGGTTAATGACCATATCTATCTCCTGGGTAACCCCCGGTTCCAGGGAAGTCAGCGAGTCCGGGGTGAAGGTTACGTTCCAGCCCTCCGGGCCTTCGGCGCTGAAGTTGATATTGTTCACCGTGCCGGTATAAGAGTTCGTGAGCTGCATCGACACGTGAGTCTCCTGGCCGGCTTTTATCTGAAACTCCCGGATCAGGGTTGCGGTGGAGAGGTACAGGAGATACTGAGGCGGTGCCGAGACGACTACTGCTTCGAGGTCGGTGCTGCCTGAGATGTCGCCCGAGGCGGCCTGGACGGTAAAGACGTAGTCGCCTTCTACCGCAGCATCCTCCGATGTGGCCCCGACTATAAGGGTGACTGTTTCCCGCTTCTTGTTCGGCTCTACGGTAAAGGCCGATATCTCTGTCTCCGGATAGCCCCCGAGAAAGATCCCCGTCCACCCCTCGGGCGCGGTCAGGTCGAGGTCGAAGGTTCTGGGCTCACTACCGCCCGTATAGAACAGGGTTATTTCGAACTCAAAGACGCTGCCCACGGTGCTTTGCAGCATAGGATAGCTGGAATAGATTTTAAGGCTCTCTTCAACGGGTTCCTCAGGTAGCGGTTCCTCATCCTGAGGCGGCGGTGGCATGATAGCAGCCTGGCTGCTTCCCTGGGCGGCCAGGACGATAGGGCCGCCGAGCAGGCCGCCGCATAACCCAAGGAGCAGAGCCAGACAAAGCAGGTAACGAGCTCCCTTAAATCTGTTCATGGCTTATCCCCTTTTGTTAATCACGTTATTAACTCTGCTTAAGATTCTGGTAGAATGAGTAAACGGATACTACTTCAGGCACTGGCTGTAGCCCGACTGTCCGGTAAATGCCAGGCTTATAGATTATATCGTGTCCCGCTAAATAAATCAAACCTCGTCCCCTGAGAGGAGCTAAGAGCTTAAGGTAAGCCGGACACTCTGCGGCGAGCGGGCGCGGTCGGCGGTGTTTTTTCGGGTCAGGGCTAACTTTAGCGGGCGATTTCGTGTTAAACTTTTGAAATGCTTGTCTATCCAGCTGGATTGATACCGAGGGGGTGAGATGCTGCAACTGGTAATTATCGCGGTCTATTTCCTGGTTATGGTTATCATCGGGGTGGTGAGTCGTAAGCAGGCGAAGGGGGCTGACGACTTCTTCGTTGCCGGCAGGAAGGGGAGCACCCTGCTTATTGCCGGCTCGCTGCTGGCGACCATCGTCGGCGGCTCGGCTACCGTGGGTATGGCCGGGCTGGGCTTCAGCCGTGGCCTGAGCGGGGCCTGGTGGCTGCTGGTGGGCAGCATCGGGCTGGTGGTTCTGGGGGTCTTCCTGGCCAAGAAGGTGCGGGCCTTCGGGCTCTATACCCTGCCCGAGCTGATAACCAAGCAGTATGACCGCCGGGTCGGGCTGGCGGCTTCGGTGCTTATCGTGGTCGCCTGGGTGGGCGTCATCGCCGCCCAGATTATAGCCTCGGGGACGATACTGGGTACCCTGGGTATCGGGACTCCGACGCTGTGGATGGTCATCTTTAGCGCCGTCTTCATCACCTACTCCGTTCTGGGGGGTCAGCAGGCCATTATCCGCACCGATGCCGTGCAGACCGGGATAATCATCGCCGGCGTCTTTGGCGGCCTGGCCCTGGTGATGTCGCGCCTCGGGGGCTGGAGCGGGCTGGCTGGGGCGCTCCCGGCCGGGCATTTCAGCTTTCCGGTTAGCCCCGGGTTTTCCGGCTACGACCTGGTCTCGCTGCTCTTACTGGTCGGGCTGACCTATGTCGTCGGCCCTGACATGTATTCCCGCCTCTTCTGCGCCCGGGACACTAAAACCGCCCGCAAATCGGTGCTCTGGGCGGCCCTGATTATCGTCCCCGTTGCCTTCGGTATTACCCTGATTGGCATGGGGGCCTCAGCCCTCTTTCCTCAGATACCTGCGGAGCAGGCCCTGCCGGTTATCATCAGCGAAGTCCTGCCGCCCTTCCTGGGTGGGGTCGTTCTGGCGGCGCTGCTCGGGGCGCTGATGTCCTCGGCCGATACCTGCCTCTTGAGCGCGAGCACGATACTGACCGTGGATATCGTAGGGGCCTTTAAGCCGCTCGGCCCGGCCAAGACCTTAAGCTATTCCCGCTGGGCGATGGTTATCATGGGCGCGGCCGCCCTGTCCCTGGCGCTCGCCCTGAACGGGGTGATAAGCGCCCTGCTCTTTGCCTATACCATATATACCGGCGGGCTGATTATGCCCGTGCTCGTCGGCTTCTACCGGGAGAAGTTCCGGGTGACTCCCCGGGGAGCGCTGGCGGCGATTATCGGCGGTGGCAGCGCCGCCCTGGTCAGCAAAATACTCGCCATCAAGTATCTGGACCTGGGTAGCCTGGCCATCAGCCTCGGTCTCCTCTTTCTGGTGAGCTTCTTCGATAACCGGGTCGGGGCGAGTCAGCTTGACGGCACTAAGGACATCTAGTAGAATCCCTATTAGTGGGCGGTTAGCTCAGTTGGTCAGAGCGCTGCGTTGACATCGCAGAGGTCACTGGTTC
>JAFGFP010000086.1 GCA_016931015.1 Dehalococcoidales bacterium | reverse complement strand
GTGGTCATTACCGTTTCCAGGGCGGAGACCTTGGTGGTGGGGTGGATGTCCACGGGGATACCGCGCCCGTTGTCCTCTACCCTGACCGAGTTGTCCGGCTGGATGGTAATCTCAATCCTGGTGCAGCAGCCGGCCATGGCCTCGTCGACGCTGTTGTAGACGATTTCGTAGACCAGGTGGTGCAGCCCGCGCTGGTCGGTGCTGCCGATGTACATGCCGGGCCGGCGGCGGACGGCTTCCCGCCCGCCGAGAATCTGGATATGCTCGGCGGTGTATTCACTTTTGGGTGGTGTCTTCGGGGACGACTTTTCCTGTGTCATTAACAGCCTTCACGATTGGGAGAACAAATCGGGCGGCGGCCCGTAAAAGCAAAGGCTACCCGCGCAGCGCAGATTTCCCGGTACGACTTCTGGGTAGCCACTTAATTATTATAGCATAGTTCAGCCGTAAAGTGAAGAAAGCAGGCAGGAATACAAAAAGGCTGGACACCCGGAGTTTGAGTATCCAGCCTCAATTACATTCTAAAAGGTTTCGGCCTCTAGCCCTTACCAATGCGGAACATCTTGGTGCCGCAGACCGGGCAGACACCCTGGGTCGCCGGTCGGCCGTTCTTCATGGTTATGCTCTTGGCGTCCTTCATTTCCCTCTTGGTGCGGCATTTCACACAGTAAGCTTGCATAGTTACCTCCTTTCTTTAAGAGACTACGAACGATAAACAAAGATAAACCATTTATGGCGGGATGTCAATAGCCTCCCGCCTTTTAAGGATAGACCGCTGCTACTTCCAGGCCGGTTTTTTCGGCCAGACCCAGCATCAGGTTCATGTTCTGGATGGCCTGACCGGCCGCCCCCTTGACCAGGTTGTCGATGGCGCTGACCACGACGAGCCGTCTGGTTCTCGGGTCGATGGTGGGGTGGATGAAGCAGGTGTTAGCCCCCCAGGTGTGCTTGGTGTGGGGGGGAGTTTCCACCACCCGGACGAAGGGTGCATCCCGGTAGAAGTCCTGGTAGAGCTGACAGAGCTCCTTAATCCCCTTCTGGTTGGCGGGTAGCCCGCCCTCGGCGAGAGGGGCGTAGCCGGTGGTCAGTATGCCGCGGGTCATCGGCACCAGGTGCGGCACGAAGGTTATCTTGGGCGGCTTGTCGGGGCAAAGCTGCCCCAGCTCCTGAATGATCTCGGCCAGATGTCGGTGTCCCCCCAGGGCGTAGGCGCTGGTGTCCTCGTTAGCCTCGGCGTAGTGAGTGTGCAGGCTCAGGCTGCGGCCGGCCCCGGAGAGGCCCGACTTGCTGTCGATTACGATTTCCGGCTCGATGATGCCCGCCTTGACCGCCGGGGCCAGGGCCAGTATCGCTCCGGTGGGGTAGCAGCCGGGGTTGGCTACCAGCGGCGCGGTCGCTATCTGATGGTGGTAGAGCTCGGGGAGCCCGTACACCGCCTGCTTGAGTAGCTGGGGGGCGGGGTGGCAGAAGCCGTACCAGGTCGGGTAGTCATCGGCGTCCCTAAGACGGAAGTCAGCGCTGATGTCCACCACCTTAATCCCCCGGTCTACCAGCGGGATGACCTCCCGGGCGCTTTCCTGGTGGGGCATCGCCGAGAAGACCAGGTCGACCTCGCTTAAGCAGGGCTCGATGGTCAGCTTGAGGTCGGCCAGGTGGGGAAAGACCTCGCCCAGGCTCTTTCCGGCGCTGCTGCGCCCGGTAACCGAGGTCAGGGTAACCCCCGGGTGTCGGGAGAGAAGGCGGGCCAGCTCGACGCCGGTATAGCCGGTGGTATTGATAATGCCTATCTTCGGTTTGTTCATCGGCACTTCTCTCCTTCGCAGAGGGATTCCAGGGTGGTCAGTTGCTCGGCGGTACCCATAATTATCAACCGGTCGCCCAGCCCGATGGCTTCCTCGTCGGCGGGGTTGGTTAGTAGCTTCCCGGTCTTTCTGTTTATCGCCAGGACGTTAGCCCGGCTGTGCTGGCGTATTGAGGCCACCGTCTGCCCGACCAGCGGCGAGTTGTCGGGGACGACGATGTTTTCCATCTGCAGCTCCCGCCCGCGGCGGAAGCTCACCGTGTCGATAAAGTCGGCCACCGTGGGGCGGATGGCGAGCAGGGCCATGCGGCGCGCCCCGATGCTGTTCGGGGCCACGATGCGGTTGGCCCCGGCCATCTTCAGCTTGGCCTCGGCCTCTCGGGCGCTGGCCCTGGCTTCGATAAAGAGGTCGGGGCGCAGTCCCCGGGCCGAGAGGACGATGTAGGTGTTGTCGGCGTCGCTGCCCACGGCGGCGACCAGGGCCCGGGCCCGCTCGATACCGGCTTCGAGGAGCACCTTATCGCTGGTGGCGTCGCCGAGCAGGCAGAGGTAGCCCTGGGCTTCGGCAAGGGCGATATTGTCCGGGCGGCTGTCGACGACGATAAAGGGGATGTCCTCGTCGCTGAAGGTGCGCGCGATTTCCTCCCCGACCCGCCCGTAGCCGCAGAGAATGAAGTGGTCTTTTAGCTTGGCTATTTTGGCTTTCATATGGTGCCTCCTCCTCGCGATGCCGATTCTGCCCTCGACGACATACTCCACCAGGGCACTGAAGACGAACACCGCCCCGCTGACGCCGCCGAGAATCAGGGCGATGCTGAAGATGCGCCCCGCCTCGCTCAAGGGATGAACCTCGCCGTAGCCTACGGTGGAGATGGTTATCACCGTCATGTAGACGGCTTCGGTGGCGGTCCACCCCTCGATGAACATGTAGCCGATGGTGCCGGCCGCAATGATGCTGGCCAGGATAATCAGTCCCCGGCGTAATCTCTTCTGCGGGTCCATCTTTCGCCCCTGTTTAGGCCTATTGTAGCACATTTCCGCTGGCGGTGAAGGGTGGGGCGGCGTTGTCGCTGGGAGGGGACCTGTGCTAAGATTTCCTGGCGCGCTCTAACCGGGCCGTTATCGGGGAGCCCTTTCAGTTTAGAGTTGAGGATAGTTAAGATGGCTATCGAGCAACCGGAGATGACCCTTAAGGCGATAGGTTTCGTTAAGAATCAGGTAACACAGCCCATGCCGGGGGGCTGGAAAGAGATTGTCTCCGAGATTGAGATTGACCACCGCCTGACTGAGGCCCTCGATGGCCTGGAGGGGTTCTCTCACGTCTTGGTGCTCTTCTGGATGCACCGCGCGTCCGGTAAGCCGGCCCTGAAGGTTCACCCCAAGGGTAAGAGCGAGCTTCCCCTGGTGGGGCTCTTTGCCACCCGCTCACCGAGGCGGCCGAACCCGCTGGGCGAGACCCCGGTAAGGCTGCTTGCGCGCCGGGGTAATATCCTTAAGGTTAAGGGGCTTGATGCCATTAACGGTACCCCGGTGATTGATATTAAGCCCTATATCCCTAGGGACGATGCGGTGGCCGGGGCCGGGGTGCCGCCCTGGGTAGCTCAGTGCGGTAAAGACCGGCGGCTGGAGGCTATTTACCGCCGCCTGCTTAAGGCATACGGCCCGCAGCACTGGTGGCCGGCCGAGAGCCCCTTCGAGGTCATGGTCGGCGCTATCCTTACCCAGTCGGCGGCCTGGGGTAACGTGGAGAAGGCGATTGTCGGGCTTAAAGAGGCCGGGGCGCTCACGCCGGAGGCGCTGCGCCGGCAGCCCCTTGACGAACTGGCCCGCCTTATCCGCCCCTGCGGCTACTATAACGCCAAGGCGCTAAAGCTTAAGGCCCTGGCCCAGTGGCTGGGGGATTTCTGCGGCGACGATATTGACAGGCTCTCGGCGGTTGATACCGAAACCCTGCGCCGGGAGCTTCTCTCCGTTCACGGCGTCGGCGAGGAGACGGCCGATTCGATACTGCTTTACGCCGTGGGGAAGCCGGTTTTCGTGGTCGATGCCTATACCCGCCGCATCGTGAGCCGGCTCGGCCTGGCGCCGGAGGGCGTAAGCTACGCCGCCTGTCAGGCGCTTTTTAAAGACTATCTGCCCCAGGACAGCGGGCTGTTTAACGAGTACCACGCCCTGCTCGTCTCTCTGGCCAAGGATGTCTGCCGCCCCCGCCCCCGGTGCTCCGGGTGCTGCCTGGCCGATAAGTGCCCCTCCCGGCTTAGCGACTAGCCCCGTTATGTCACTTGCCCGCCGACCTTTGCTTGGTTTGCCGGGCGGTAGTATACTTTGGTGGCGGTGGGTGGCGGGCGCCCGTAAGCGCTTAGCGCCGCTGCCCGACTTTTAGTAAGGAGTTTAGGGAGTGCCTGCCCGCGAGGTTAAGATTGTTACCGATAGCACGGCCCGGGTCTCCGCCGAGGAGATTAGCCGCTATGACGTCCGCGTGGTACCGCTTAAGGTTATCTTCGGCACGGAAATCTACACCGAGGGGGTTGATATTACCAGTGAGGATTTCTACCGCCGGCTGGCCGGCAGAGACCCGGTGCCGACCACCTCGCAGCCGGCGGTCAGCGACTTCACCCGGGTGTACCGGGAGCTTAGCGAGCGCGGTCACCCGATTCTCTCCGTCCATATCTCCAGCAAGCTCAGCGGCACGGTCAACTCGGCGCTGGCGGCCCGCCAGGAGCTGCCGCAGGCGCAGATTGAGGTTATTGACTGCCTCTCCGTGGCGCTCAGGATGTTGATTGTCCCGGCGGCTCAGGGTGCGGCTGAGGGGCTGAGTCTACCCCGGCTCAAGGCGTCTATCGATAGGCTGAATAGCAGTCTGAATACCGTGGGTATGCTTAACACCCTGGAGTACCTGTGGCGGGGAGGGCGTATCGGCGGCGCCAAGGCCCTGCTGGGCACCCTGCTCCGGATTAAGCCGCTCCTCGACTTCAGGGATGGGGAGGTTAAGGTGCTGGGCCGGCTGAGAACCAGCTCTCAGGCGATGGAGTCCATTCTGGGGATTATGGAGAGCCGCTTAAAACCGGGGGTACCAGTTCACGTCGGGGTGGCGCAGACTAACGCCCTTGAGTCGGCCCGGATGCTTTCGGAAAGAGTTAAAGCCGCCTTTAACTGTGCTGAGCTGGACATCGTTGAACTCGGCCCGGTGCTGGGAACTCACCTCGGCCCCGGCTTCTTCGGCGCTGCCTTCTATAGCGACGAAGACTGGCAGCCCGACCGGCGCTAGGTTGGAGAGGAGGCCGGGTTCTGCCGTAAGTGCCTTGTCTTGGTACTAGGGTTATGTTATCATTGAGCTGAGGCGAAGATGACCACAGAGAAGGAGAAGGCGCTCGAGCTGGCTATCAGTCAGATCGAGAAGCGGTATGGTAAGGGGTCGGTGATGAAGCTGGGGGGCGCTGCGGTACCGCCGGTTGAAGCGATTCCCACCGGTTCGCTGGCTCTTGACCTTGCCTTGGGTGTGGGGGGTATCCCCAGGGGACGCATCGCCGAGATATTCGGTCCCGAGGCGTCGGGGAAGACTACCCTAGCGCAGCATGTCATTGCTGAAGCACAGAAG
>JAFGFP010000085.1 GCA_016931015.1 Dehalococcoidales bacterium | reverse complement strand
GTTAATCAACAACGCCGTCAGCGAGCTATCACTGCGCTGCAGCCCGGCTGAGGCGGGCCGGGGACTGTATCTCATCTCGGCGCAACATAGTGACATGAACATGAACCTGGTTAAAGACATCGGCACCCATCTCAGACGTATCGCCCCGGAAGCCATCATCAGGACCGGCGATTACCCTCGGGAGAAGGGGCCGCTGAACGTGACGGTGATGCTCTCCGAGCTGAGCGGGGTGAGCAAAATCATCGACTACTTCACCAAGACCATCGAGCTCATTGATCTCCTCAAGAGGAAGCGAGAGGGTATCGAGGTCGAGCACAGAGATCTGGCGGACTCCTTCAGGGACATACCCTCGCTTCTCTAGCCCCGGCCCGCCGCGTAAAGATAGCAGCCACCCTGGATTTACTATCCGGCTGATAGTCTTAACCGACCGGCCGTGCTAAAATAATGACAGCCCTAGGCTCACTACCCGGCCGATAGCCGCCGGTAAGTTACCTGGAAGCGGTGCCTGCCCCGGATTTGCTGCTTAACCGGCGGTCTTGGTGTATACTCCCCACGCCTGCTCGATGGTGGCGGCGCGTTTCTTTGATGCCTGGGCGAGGACATCTTCGTAGCTCTTCAGGGACTGGCGGACACCTTCGTCGTAGTCGTTTTGAGCCTTAAGCTCGCTATCCTTAAAAGCCTTCTCGGCTTGCTCCTTGGCACTCTTATAGGCCTGCTCGGTCTGTGCCAGCGCTTCGTCTCGGGCCTTGACCGCTTTCTCCATGGCCTCGTCACGGCCCTTCAGGGCGTGCCGGATACCCGTGTCGCGGGCATTCCTGGCCTGCTGCTCGCTCTCTTTATAGATCCTCTCCGCCTCAAGCTCGCTCTCCCGATAGGCCTTGGCTACGTCCTTCTGAGCCTCGATGTAGGCGGCGTATGCTTTCTCCGCCCGCAGTAGAATCTCGCTTAAGGACGTTGCCGGCTGCTCCTGAGCCTCCTTGGCGGGGGCGGCGGCTGGCTTCGGTGCCTTCTCGGCCGGTTGCTCGACATGTTCTTTGGAAACTTGTTCTCGCTGATTCATCAAAAGGACCTCCTTAACTCTTGGTTCTTAGTTTTCCGTTACCCAACGCACCCGGCGTTCAGTCGCCCTCCCTTTCTTTGGTGCGCTTTTCCTTGTTGGTGGCATACATTCTGGCCAGAAAGTCCAGCCGTTTCTCTATCACCCGGCCCGTTTCTTTCTCCGTCTCTTCTCCGATTGTCTCTTCGCCTATCCCGGCTATTTCCGGCGTTTCCACTGTCGCCGTTTCCTCTTCTTCGGTCTCAGCATCGGCGGCGGGTGGCTTACTGCCGACTACCCTTTCGGCTCTCTCGACCTGGCTCATGGCAGCCCGAGCCGCCTCCCCGGAGATTTTCCCGGTCTCTCTGGCCCGGCCTATCGCCGATTCGAAGGCCCGGATTGACGCCTCGGCGGCTTCTTTGGCCGCTTTCCGGGCTACCTCGGCGGCCTCTTTGGCCTCCCGCTTGGCGGCCTCGGCGGCTTCCTTGGCCTCCTTGCTTATGGCTTCCGCCCGGGCGATGGCCTCTCCGGACAGCCTGGTTGCTTCCTCGGCGGCCGCCTTGGCCTCCCGGCCCACTTCCTCGACCTTGTTCAAGGCCTCTTGAGAGGTGGCGGTGGCCAGCTCGGCGGCTTCCCGGACCTCCTTGATGGCTTCGCTGGCTTTATCGGCGACCTCTCTGCTTACTTCGTTAGCCTTCGCGATAACCTCTTTACTCACCTCGTCGGCCCGGGCTACCGCTGTCTCCGAGGCCTTGGTCATCAGCTCAACGGCCTCGCGGGCCTTCTCGCGCACCCCCTCCGCCCCGGCGATGGATTTCTCAAAGGTCTCCTGGGCCGCCTCGACGGTCTCCTTAGACCACTTGGTGGTCTCCTCCGCCCGGCTGATGGCCCGGTTGAAGGCCTGGGTCGATGCCTCGGTGTACTCGTGGAGCGACTTGCTTGCCTTCTCGGCCTTGTCTATCGCCTGGTAGGACGCTTTGGTGGCCTCGGAGGCGAACTTCCGAGCTGACTTACTTATTTCATCCACCTTGGAGATGGCCTCCCGGGACAGCCTTCTGGCTTCCTCGGCGGCCTCCTTGGAGGCGGTGCCGGTCTTCTCGACGTGGTTTATCCGCTCCGTGGACTCCTTGAGGGATGTCTCGGCCGTTTCCTTGGTGTCCTTGACCGTGACCTCGGCCTTGAATACGGCCTCTTCCAGCGTCCTGGTGAGCAGCCGGGTGGCTTCTTTGGTCGATTCGATTACTTCCTCGGCCCTGGCGATAGCGTCCTTGAACGCCTTTTCCGCCGCCTCCGCGTTTTCCTCGGCCTCCCTGGTTATCTTCTCCGCCTTGGTTACGGCTTTGCGGGAAGCCTTAGCGGCTTCGTCGGCGGCCTTCTTGGTGGCTTTCCCTATCTCCTCGGCTTCGGCGATGGCTTCCTGGGCGGCCTTGATGGTGGCCCCGGCCGCTTCAATAGCCGACTTGCTCAGCGTCTCCGCCCTGGCTACCGCCTTCTCTATTGGCCCGAGTTCTTCTTCTTCCATGGCCCTCAGTACCCCCTAACGGTGCTGGATAAACGTCTCCGCCCGCTTAAAGCCAAAAGATACCAACACTTACTATAGCAAACTATATTTTATGACAGGCGGGGGTTTTTTGCAATAACCTGATTAGCGGACGCCGGCCGGTGGAGTTCGTTCGGATTGCCCGCTAAATTTCGTTCAGGGCGTAACCAAAAATCCGTTTTTACGTTATAAATAGCGAGTAATCTTGTCGGGGGCGGGTAAAGATGATTAGTCTCGGGGCGGTTACGGTGCCGTTTACGACCATTCAGCTAAAAAAAGCCCGCGTTTTCAGCCGGTATCGGGTGTCAAATTGACATTACCTTACGAATATGCCTAAAATGGGGCAAATTTCTACTACTGGAGTGAAAGATGAAGTTAGTGGTCATAGGTTTCGGCCAGTGCGGCGGCCGCATGGCTGATGAGTTCGCCCGGTTAAACGGGCGGGCGCGCAGCTATCGCGGGATTGAGATAATTACCGGCGCTTATGCGGTAAACACCGACGCTGCCGACCTGAGCGGTCTGTCCACCATAAGGTCCGACTACAAACACCGTATCCTTATCGGCGGGCGTAAGACCGGGGGGCATGGGGTCGGTAAGATTAACGAGCTCGGAGCGGAGGTGGCCCGTGAGGACAGCGACAAGGTCATCGATGCCATCAGAGTCACCCGGCACTTTGCCGAGTCGGACGCCTTTATGCTCATCGCCGGGGCGGCGGGGGGCACCGGTTCCGGCTCGCTGCCGGTAATGACCCAGCTGATAAAAGAGCGCCACGTCGACAAGCCGGTTTACAACCTTATCATCCTTCCCTTCGAGCACGAGGAACAGACCGAGGAGAGAACCATCTATAATGCGGCTACCTGCCTTAAATCGGCCAGCTCCGTAGCCGACGCCGTAATCGTGGTTGATAACCAGCGCTATATTAGAAAGGACACCTCGCTGAGAAGCAACATGGCTAAGATTAATGCCATGATTGCCGAGCCGTTCTACAACCTGCTCTGCGCCGGCGAGGAGAAAAAGCGTAAGCACATCGGGGCCAAGACCCTCGATGCCGGGGACATAATGCAGACCCTGGTCGGCTGGACGGTAATCGGCTACGGTAAATCGGAGCTGCCCCTCATCAGGCTACCCTTCGAGCGGAGGGAAAACTTCCGCAAGAAGAGCACGGAGACCTCCATTGGAATTCAGGCCATGGACGAGGCCATAAGCGAGCTGTCGCTGACCTGTAACCCGCGGGATGCCAACCGCGCCCTCTACCTGCTGGGGGCCCCGGCCGGTGAGATGAACATGGAGCTGGTGAAGGAGCTCGGGGATTACTTGAGGGACATCTGCCCCAAGGCAATCATCAGGAACGGCGACTACCCCCGGGAACGGGGGGTGCTGGGGGTAACGGTAGTCCTCTCGGAGCTCGATACCGTGCAGAAGATAACCACTCTCTACAGCGAATCGACCACGGTTATCGGCGAGGTTCAGAAAAAGCAGCAGGAGATTGCCGGTAAGCTGAGAGACATCGAGGACGCCGCTAAGGACATACCCTCGCTGTTATAGCCGGCGGCCTTCGGGCATCTGGTAATATCGTATCTTAACGTTGGCCCCCTCTCTTACCAAGGAGAGGGGGCTTCTTTTTCAGAAAATCGGCCCCGGATTTTAGGGCTCGCTCTTAGCGAACCTTTGGCAACCGGGTAATGTTATGGGGTATAATAGCCAGTAGCAATGACATCTCAGGTTTTCTATCGCAAGTGGCGTCCGCAGACCCTGGCTGAGGTCGTGGGGCAGGAGCACGTCACCCAGACGCTACTCAACGCCCTGGCTAGCGGCCGCGTCGCTCATGCCTATCTCTTCTGCGGCCCGCGCGGCACCGGCAAGACCAGCACCGGCCGCATTCTGGCCAAGGCCGTAAGCTGCCTCACCACCGGCGGCAGCGGCGAGCCGTGTAACACCTGCGCGATGTGCCAGGCGGTAACCGAGGGCCGGTCTCTGGACGTGATTGAGATTGACGCCGCCAGCAACCGTGGTATCGATGAAATCAGGGAGCTCCGCGAGCGGGCCAACTACGCGCCCAGCCAGGCCCGCTACAAGGTCTACATCGTGGACGAAGTCCACATGCTCACCAAGGAGGCCTCCAATGCTCTCCTGAAGACGCTGGAGGAGCCGCCGGGGCACGTTATCTTTGTCCTGGCGACCACCGAAGTCCACAAGGTGCTGCCCACCATTATATCGCGCTGCCAGCACTTCGATTTCCGGCGTATCGCCCAGGCGGACATGGTCTCCCGGCTGACCCATATCTGCAGCTCGGAGGGCGTCAAGATTGAGCCGGAGGCACTGCGTCTCATCGCCCGGAGCGCTACCGGCAGCCTGCGGGATGCCGAGAATATCTTAGAGCAGATCATCACCTACTACGGCTCTGAGGTTTCCCTGAAGCAGGTGCAGGCCACCCTGGGGATTACCGGGGATAAGCGGGCCAAAGAGGTGATAAAGCACATCTTGGAAGATGACGTTGCCGCCGGGATAACCACCATAAGCAGCGTCCAGAACGACGGACTCGACCTGCGCCAGTTCAACCGCGAGCTGGTGGAGTATCTCCGTGGCTTGCTGCTGGTGAAGACCGGCTCTGCCGAGGCCGTTGACCTCACCGCCGAGGACATCGCCGAGCTAAAGGCCCTGGCGGATAGCGCCTCCCTCAGCCAGATATTAAGGGCGGTTAAGCTGTTCGGTCAGCTTGAGTTCGGCTTCGATAGCTACTCCACCCTGCCCCTGGAGCTGGCACTGGTTGACTGCGCCCTGACCCCGGAGGAAAAGGGGGCGCCTGAGGTTAAACAGCCTGAACCGAAGACCACCCGGCGGGCTAAAGCGGCTAAGCCCGAGGCGGTAAAACCCGCCCCGCCGGAGTCTGGGCCGTCACCCAGGGCGAGTGCGGTTGTAGATACTCCACCCCCGGAGCCAGATATTGCTACCCCACCACCGGAACCGGATACCGTTACCCCACCCCCAACCGAGCCGGCGGCTGCCCCGCCCCCGGCCACCGAGACAGAGGTTTCCCCGCTCCAGGCGGGCAGCGAGATTGAGTACCTGAGGCAGAACTGGAAGCAGGTCATTGCCCAGGCCCCCGAGGACACCAGGAAGACGCCGGCCATGGCGATTCTGAGGAGTGCCGGCGTCAGGCCGGTGGCCTTTGAGGATGACCGGCTGGTGCTGGCCTTTAGATATCCGCTCCACAAGGAGAACATGGAGAAGACCCAGAACCAGGAGATAGCCGACAGGATTATCAGTAACTTTCTGGGGCGTCCCTGCCGGGTGCGCTGTGTCCACCGACCGGAGGGGAATCACTTGGTTGAGGCGGCCCTGAAGATGGGGGCGCAGATTACGAGCGTGGAGGAAAAATGAACCTGTCTAATCTGAACCAAGCGCGGGAACTCAAGGCGAAGTTGGATAAAGCCCAGCAGGAGTTGAGTAATACCGTTGTCGAGGCCAGCGTCGCCAAGGGAGCCGTTAAGGTTACTATGGACGGCCAGCAGAAAGTAAAGTCCGTCCAGATTTCACCCGGGGTAATGAATCCGGAGAAGCCCGAGAAACTGGAAGAGCTGGTGGCAAAGGCGCTGAACGAGGCCCTGGCTAAGTCCCAGAAGGCGGCTGCCAAACAGTTACGGGGACTGACCGGCGGCCTCAAGATTCCCGGCCTCTTTTAAAAAGACTTCGGGAGGTCTCAGGATTTCGAGACTTCTAAGAAGACTACGGGGGGTCTCAGGATTTCGAGACTTTTAAGAAGACTACGGGGGGTCTCATAATTATAGCGCTCTTGGGTAGGTTTCGGGAGGATTCCCGGCTGATAAGGCCCTGGGATAGTGCTAAGATGAGGAAGAAAGCATGAATCAAGAACCCGCCCTCCCCGCCGATGCCGTCTCCGGGCTCATCCAGGCGCTTAACAAGCTGCCCGGGATTGGCCCCAAGAGCGCCCAGCGCCTCGCCTTCCACCTGCTGCGTGCCTCTGACGAGGAAACCAGGCTCCTTGCCGAGGCCATCGTGTCGCTGAAACAAAATACCAAGCTCTGCTCCGTCTGCTTTAACGTTACCGGCAGCGACCCCTGCCGTATCTGCGCCAACGAGCAGCGCGACCGCACCAAGATTTGCATCGTGGAGCAGCCCCAGGATATTCTGGCCCTGGAGCACACCGGGGTCTATAGCGGGCTGTATCATGTGCTCCACGGCGCCATCTCGCCCACCGAGGGAGTCGGCGCCGGCGACGTCAGAATCAGTGAGCTTATGGCCCGCCTCGGGGATGGCTCGGTGAGCGAGGTCATCCTGGCTACCAACACCAACCTTGAGGGGGAGCAGACCGCTCTCTACTTAAGTAAGCTCATCACCCCCCTGGGCATCCGGGTTACCCGCCTGGCTAGGGGGCTTCCCTTCGGCACCGAGCTGGAATACGCCGACGATGTTACCCTGACCCGTGCCCTGGAGGGCCGGCAGGAGCTTTAGAAATCCCCCTTTGATTCCCCCCTTTCCAAAGGGGGAAAAGCTATCCTCTCCCTTTGATAAAGGGAGACTGAGAGGGATTCCATCCCTAATTCCCCCCGCTCCTTAGTAAGGAGAGGGGGACACAGGGGGAGAGATTTGAGAACACATGACCAGGCCGCGTAACTACCAGACCGAAGTCATCATCATCAAGAAGACCAAGCTGGGGGAGGCGGATAGAATCCTCACCCTCTACACCCCTGACCTGGGCAAGATTCAGGCTGTCGCCAAGGGGGTGCGCCGCCCCCGGAGCAAGATGGCCGGGCACCTTGAGCTTCTGACCCACAGCCAGGTGTCGTTGGCCCGGGGGCGAAACCTGGACACGGTCACCGGCAGCCAGACCATAGACGGCTTTCTCCCCTTGAAAAGCGACCTGGAGCTTACCTCTTGCGCCCTCTATATCGTTGAGCTTACCGAGCAGTTCACCGCCGACCACGACGAAAACCGCCCCCTCTTTGAGCTGTTGCTAAAGACCATGCACCGCCTGTGCCGGGAGACCGACCGCGAGCTAACCCTGCGCTACTTTGAGCTACGCCTCCTCGACCTGACCGGCTACCGGCCTCAGCTCGGGCAGTGTGTCTCCTGCCACCAGTCCCTTAAGCCGGAGACCAACTTCTTCTCGCCCCGCTCCGGCGGCGTGCTCTGCCCCGGCTGTCAGCGGAGTCAGCCCCCGGCCCATTCCCTCTCGGTTGATGCCCTTAAGGTGCTCCGCTGGCTCCAGGATAGCGATGAAGATGCCGCCGGACGTCTGAGAATAAGTAAGCTCCTTTCCCGCGAGCTGGAGACGCTGATGAGGGCTTACCTGAGATACCTCCTGGAGCGGGAGGTTAAGTCGACCGCCTGGCTGGATACCGTCAGGGAGCAGGCGGCGCTATAGGGGTTACCGAAGGGGAAAGAGGGGGCCATCGCCCCGCCTCTCACTGAGAGAGCTTATAGCTCACGGTATCCAGGAACCAGTAGCCGTCCCGGGCGATGGTTCTGGTTTCGGTTATCTCTATCCGTCTCTGGAAAATAGGCCCGTCGACAACGATGGTGTGGTACTCGCCCTTCTCCCCGCAAGGGTCGATATCTTTACCCTTTAAGTATTCGGCGAATGCCCTGTCCACACGCCGTCCGAGCCAGTCTTCGCTAATGAGGTCGGCTCTGGCGCTGACGATAATGGCTTCAAAACCGTTGTCGATAAGGCTATCCAGTACCTCTTCCGTGCTCCTACCCCAGAGCGGCTCGACCACCTCGATACCCAGCTCGTTACAGACCCCTTCCACCCAGTCCAGGTGCAGCTGGGAATATATGTCGCCGAAGACCATGCCCTCGACGCCGCCGGGAATCAGACTGCGCACCGTCTCCTTGAAGTCCGCCCCGTACTCGTCCCGGCGGGCCTCTTTCTGCAGGAGAGGGATGCCGATCGCCTGACTCTGGAGCTGAATCAGCTTGGGCTCCGTGCCGTGAAAGCTCACCCGGTGGAACTCCGCGGAGACGAAGTTCACCAGGCGGGAAATCTGATACCCTTTCTCCAGCGCCTGGTATAGCGCCAGGCAGCTTTCCTTACCACCGCTCCAGGATACGATGTAGCTCATAAGCAGGTCCTGGTTACCTTATTCATCTCTTAGTCGAACTTAAAGCCTTCTTCGCGGAACAGCTTGAGGCAAACGCTGACGGCCTTCGGGTCGTACAGGGTGCCGCTCTTCTCCGATATTTCGGCTAGGGCCGTGTCTATACCTAGGGCGGCCCGGTAGGGCCGGTGGGAGGCGATAGCCTCGACGACATCGGCTACCGCCAGGATGCGGGCTTCCAGGATAATATCTTCCCCCGCTTTACCCGAGGGGTAGCCGGAGCCGTCCAGCCTTTCGTGGTGCTGGTGCACGATTTCGGCGATGGGCCACGGCAGCTCCATGGTCTTCAGTATCTCATAGCCAATGAGCGGGTGCATCTTAATCATGCTGAACTCGGCGTCCGACAGTCCGTCGGGGTTGGTGAGGATTTCGGCGGGGACGCGTACCTTACCGACATCGTGAATCAGCCCGGCCAGGCGCAGGGCGCTAATCTGCTCTTCAGAAAGCCCCATCTTTTCGGCTATGGCGCCGGCGAGCTGGGTTACCCGCCGCTGGTGGCCGGCGGTATACGGATCCCTCATCTCGACTATCATGGCCATGGCCTGGACGGTCTTTTCTAGGGTGTTTACCAGCTTCTCGGTGCTGCGCCTGATTTTTTCTTCCGCTTCCCGGCGCTTGCTGATATCGCGGCTGATGGCTAAAATTTGTGTGGCTCGTCCGTCGGGCTGCCGCAGAAAGCTGTAGCTTATCTCAGCCGGGACGGCATGGCTGTCCTTGTGGACTAAATCGAGTTCCAGGGTGCGCGACCGGTTCGGGTCCCCCTCGCCTCTTCTTTCCCTCTCCAGTTCCTCCCCGAGAACCTCCATAGCAGCCTCGAACGAGGCGGGGGTAAAGACCTCGGCCATTTTCCTGACCCTGGCTTCCTCAGGAGTGTAGCCCAGCAGGCGGACAACCGAGGGGCTGATGTAGATGAGATTCATGTCCAAATCGACTGTCCAGATGACGTCGGCGGCATTCTCGGCGAGTAGCTGATATTTTTGCTTGCTCTCCTTTAGCGCTTCCTCCATCCGTTGGTAAGCAGCTTTCGATGCCTCCAGGCTGGCAATCCGCTGGCGCATCTCGGCAAGCTCGCTTATCAGTTCCTCTTTGCTTTTATCGCTGTCCTTCATCTAGTCCTT
This sequence comes from Dehalococcoidales bacterium, assembly GCA_016931015.1. GTDB lineage: Bacteria > Chloroflexota > Dehalococcoidia > Dehalococcoidales > UBA5760 > UBA5760. Next base: position 1,569 of record JAFGFP010000085.1, on the reverse strand, counting down.
ACCTGCCCAGCTAGGCCGGTTACGCTTGACACCTTAAACATGAGTTTAATTCCAATCCTGGGGAGTGTCAACATACTAAAGAGGGAGTATTCTCATACTAAAGAAGGAATTTCGGTGTGCCTGGTGGTTATACTGACTTAGTTCTCGGGCGGCGCTATCGGCTTAGCGATAAGGAGGGGTATCTATGGATAAGAGACCCCGGCGGAGTCGTTCCTGCCACGGAGGCATGGGTTAGTAAGACCGGGCGGCTTAGCGCCCGGCTACCGGCGCCGAGATTTCCTCGAGCACCATCTGCACCACCCGGGGTAGGGCCTGGCGCACCTCCTCGGTCATCTCCTCGGTGACCTCGGTTGCCTCCTCGGTATCCACGGCAAAAACGATGACCTCTTCCGGTATCTCGCCGGGCATGAGCCGCCTGCCTATCTCCAGGGTGGTCGCCAGGTTGAAGTGGTGCGGGGAGACCGCAAAGCCCGACGGGGCGTAAATCTGCTCCGGTCTTAAGCGATATATCTTGCCCACCTCTCCGTTTTCGGTGACGATGGAATCGATGACAACCAGCCGGTCGTAGCCGGTGATAATCTCAAGCAGGTTCAGGCCGTCGAAGCCGACCTCCCTCACCATGACGCTCTCATCGCTAACCTTAGCAGCCAGCTCCTGGGCGGCTCGCACCCCGATGCCGTCGTCCCCCAGGATTGCGTTACCGATACCTAAAATCAGTGTCTTCATAGCGACTTCCCGGTGTCTTGCTAGCTCCTCAGCACCTGGCGCACGCTCATATCCGGTTCGTGGATGGTGATTTCCAGGGGCATGTGGCCCAGGGCGTGAGACGAGCAGGAGAGGCAGGGGTCGTAGCAGCGGATGGCCACCTCGACGCGGTTGAGCATGCCTTCGGTCACCTTGCCGTCGTGGATGTACTCCCGGGCGACGTCGTAGACGGCGCGGTTCATGGCCAGGTTGTTATTGCCCGTGGCCACAATCAGGTTAGCCCGGCGCATCTTACCGCTTCTGTCCACCCAGTAGTGATGGAAGAGGGTGCCTCTGGGGGCCTCGATGACGCCGATTCCCTCCTCGTTAATCTGGCTGGAGTTCGTCCAGATGTCCTTACCACAGATAAGCTCGTCTTCGGTGAGCGCCTTTATCTCCTCGGCGGTGTTAAGCATCTCAATCAGCCGGGCGTAGTGGTAGTAGAGCGACCCCTGAACGACGCCGTTTCCGTTTAGCTGCTTAAAGTTCTGGAACTCTTTACCGGCCAGCGGGGTGCTTACGCCGTCGGCGACGTTAAGCCGCCCCAGAGGCCCCACCCGGTACATGCCGCCGGGGTATCCCAGCTTCTTGTAGTAGGGGAACTTGAGGTAGCTCCAGTCCTCGACCTTCTCTTCGATGATGGAAAGGTAGTCGGCCGGGTCTAGCCCGTCCTCCACGGTGATGCCGTCTCTATCCTTCATTCTCAGCTTGCCGTCGTAGTACTCGACGTTGCCGTTGGCGTCGACCAAGCCGAGGTAGGCGCTCTTGAAATCGGCGAAGCTGTCCAGAAGCTCGGGGTTTTTAGCGCAGTAGTCCCGGAAGAGG
>JAFGFP010000084.1 GCA_016931015.1 Dehalococcoidales bacterium | reverse complement strand
GGTAAGGGAGGGAGCCAAGAAGTGACCAAAGGTGCCGACGAGCTAACCTGGAAGGACCTTGAGATTGGCTCGATAATAACCGAGCCCGGCAATGCCGACCAGAATCAGACCGGCGACTGGCGCACCCAGCGGCCGACCTACGACCACAACCGCTGTATCAAGTGTGGGCTGTGCTCTATTTTCTGCCCGGAAGGCTGTATCGGGCCGACCCAGGAGGGCTTCTTCGAGGCCAACCTGTTCTACTGTAAGGGGTGCGGTATCTGCGCCCGCGAGTGCTGGACGAAGGCGATTACCATGGTGGAAGAGGAGGAGTAAATGGCCAGGAGGATAGGTATTGAAGTTTCGCGGTCGATTGCCATCGCCGTCAAGCTGGCTAATGTTGATGTGGTTTCCGCCTATCCCATTACTCCGCAGACTCACATCGTGGAGGATATCGCCGAGCTGGTAGCCAACGGTGAGCTGGAGGCGTCCTTTATCCCCGTGGAGTCGGAACACTCGGCGATGAGTGCCTGCCTGGGGTCTTCTGCCGTCGGAGCGCGGACGTTTACCGCTACCGCCAGTCAGGGGCTGGAGCTGATGCACGAGGTCTTGTACGTGGCCTCGGGGATGCGCCTGCCCGTCGTGATGGCGGTGGCTAACCGGGCGCTCTCGGCCCCCTTAAGTATCTGGGGCGACCACTCCGACGTCATGTCGGCCCGCGATACCGGCTGGATTCAGATTTTTGCGGCTAACGGTCAGGAGACCTTCGATAATGTGCTCTGTGCTTTTCGTATTGCCGAGGACCGGCGGGTCTTACTGCCGGTGATGGTTCACCTGGACGGCTTTCACCTGACGCACGTCATTGAGCCGATATACATCCCGGAGGCGGACGAGGTGGCTAAGTTCCTGCCGCCGTTTGAGTACCCCCTGCCCCTGGACCCGGACAAGCCGGTGAGCATGGGGGCCTTCGGCCCGCCCAATATCTACCCCGAGACCAAGAAGGCGCAGCAGGAGAACCTGATTGCCTCCAAGGAGGTCATCCTTGAGAGCTGGCGGGAGTTTGCCGGTGTCTTCGGGCGCTCCTATGAGCCGCTGGAGTGCTATCAGTGCCAGGGGGCTAAGGTGCTCCTGCTGGCTATGGGTAGCTTCAGCGAGACGGCTATGAGCGCCGTTGATTACGTCCGGGAAAAGGGCGACGAAGTCGGGCTGATTAAGCTCCGCTTGTGGCGGCCCTTCCCCTTCGACGAAATCCGTAACGCCGTTAAGGATGCCGATGTCGTCATCGTCCTGGATAGGGCCCTCTCCTTCGGCGGGCCCGGCGGCCCGGTCTGCTCCGAAATCAGGTCCGCCCTCTACGGCCTGGACAAGCGGCCCAAGGTGGTCGGTTTCGTGGGTGGCCTGGGGGGTCGGGACATCTCCCGCGATGGCTTTGTGGACATGATTAGGCGCGGGGTGGAGATTGCCCGCACCGGCAGCGACCAGGAATTCGAGATGTTCGGGGTGAGGGAGTAATGGAAAAGTATTCTGTCTTTGTACCCAAGCTCGTAACCAGGAAAGAGAGCTTTGCTCCCGGCCACCGGGCCTGTGTCGGCTGCGGCGAGGCCCTGGCGGTGAGGCTGGCCTGTAAGGCGCTGGGGCATGACGCCATAGTGGTCAGCGCCACCGGCTGCATGGAGGTGGTCTCCTCGCCCTTCCCCGAGACCTCCTGGCGCCTGCCCTGGATTCACACCCTGTTCGAGAATGCGGCCGCGGTGGCTTCCGGCGTCGAGTCCGGCTTAAAGGCCCTGGTGAAGAAGGGCAAGCGCCCGGATAGGGAGATTGGCATTGTCGCCATGGCCGGCGACGGCGGCACCAGCGACATCGGGCTTCAGGCGCTCTCCGGGGCCCTGGAAAGGGGCCACGACCTGCTCTATATCTGCTTCGATAACGAAGCCTATATGAATACCGGCATACAGCGCTCCTCGGCGACTCCGTTCGGGGCCTCGACGACTACGGCGCCGGCGGGTAAGGTCAGCATCGGGCAGGTCACCTGGAAGAAGAACCTGGCGGCGATTACCGCCGCCCACGATATCCCCTACGTGGCCACTGCCTGTCCCAGCTACCCCTTCGACTTAATGACCAAGGTTAAGAAGGCGGTAAGCAAGCCGGGGCCGGCCTTTATGCATATTATCTCGGTGTGTCCCACCGGCTGGCGCTGTGCTCCCGATTTGACGATCAAGATAGGCCGCCTGGCGGTGGAGACCGGTATCTTCCCCATCTACGAGATTGAGGACGGGGAGTATAAAATGAGCCTCGACCTGGCGGAGCTACGGCCGGTTCAGGACTATTTCAAGCTCCAGGGCAGGTTCCGGCACCTCTCCGAGGAGATGATAAAGAGGATTCAGGACCGGGTGAGTAAAGAATACGCCCGACTCAAGGAGAAGGCAGCATGCAGCCAGAAGCAAAAGAGCTAGCCGCACAGGTGGATTCGATACTTAAGCGGTATCAGCGCGACCCGGGGATGCTGGTGGCTATCCTGCAAGATGTCCAGGCGGAGCAGAACTACCTGCCGCGTGAGGCCCTGGAGAGGGTCGGCGAGGGCCTCGGCGTTCCCCTGAGCCAGGTCTACAGCGTGGCGACCTTTTTTAAGGCGCTGAGCCTTAAGCCGCGGGGGCGTCACCTGATTAACGTCTGTCTGGGTACCGCCTGCCACGTTAGGGGGGCGGTTAAGGTTCTGGAAGCGATAGAGCGCGAGCTGGCGATTAAGTCCGGCGAGACCACCGAAGACCTTGCCTTTACCCTGGAGACGGTTAACTGCGTCGGGGCCTGTGCCCTGGGGCCGGTGGTCATCGTCGATAAGGACTATCACGGACAGATGAACTCCGAAAAGGTTAAGGGCGTTCTGAAAAATTATAGTTAGTTTGAGAAAGGGTCGGCCAGTGAAGAAGTTAGGCTCTCCCCAGGAGCTAGCGGCTCTCAGGGAATCAATAGTTAGCCAGAGAGACCCGGAGAGGTTGTGCATTACCGTCTGCAGCGGCACCGGCTGCCAGGCCTACGGCTGCGAGAAGGTAACCGCCGCTTTTAAGCAGGAAATCGAGCGACAGGGGCTTTCCGACCGGGTTGACATCTTAACTACCGGCTGCCACGGCTTCTGCGAGCGGGGGCCGCTGGTGGTTATCCGGCCCAAG